>JAIYBD010000215.1 GCA_027488715.1 Bacteroidota bacterium
CCTTCGACTTCGCTCAGGGACCACCCTTCGACTTTGCTCAGGGACCACCCTTCGACTTTGCTCAGGGACCACTCGAAATGTCTCGTCTTGAAATAGGTTTCCGCAAAAAAAATAAATTTCACCACGGGGGTTAAACCCCCTCCCCCACCGAGAGCAATTTACGACTTTTGGGGAGAATTAGCCGTATTGAAACGTTTATAAACGTTTCAATACGAATCTTATCGAAAATGGAAACCGTTAATTGGGACAAAAACTCCCTCGAATTGCCCTGATTACCTAAATTTCATCTTAAAGAAAAATTGGAAACGGTTGAAACGGCTCTAACCCCTAACTTTACTTCCGGGGAGGGGTTGGACGCTAGTCCCCGTTCCCGTTTTCGTATCATTTTCTAACATACCCTGCCAATTTCAAGGCAGTAGAAACCTAAAATGACGATCCAAGTGTGTTCCTTGAAGGTGAGAGCCCTTCGACTTCGCTCAGGGACCACCCTTCGACTTCGCTCAGGGACCATCCTTCGACTTCGCTCAGGGACCGCCCTTCGACGGGACTCTGGGTCCATCTTTCGACCGAAGGGAGAATTTTATCGAGTGACCGATTTCAAATCCCTCATTTATTGAGGCTGCGGTTTTTTCTACAAAATAAGTTACTGCCCTAAGTTTTTGGAACACAAAAAAGGGGTGAAACTTCCGTTTACACCCCTTTTCGTTAAAATTATGAGTTTATTTATCCACGCAAACCACTTTGGTGCTGTCTGCACCTACCTCTAAATAAAGAGAATCTTTAGCACTTTGAACGGCACTCGTACTTCCGCAAATTTCACGATTGATGGTTGCCCCACCCGATGGATAGGAACATTCAATGCATTTTTTACAAGAAGTAGAACCATAAGCCAAAGCTGCCATGGAAAGGAGGAAAAATACTTTTTTCATAGTTGTGTGTTTTTTCAAAAGTAATAAGGCCGTTCCGTTTCTCCAAAATTAACAAAGCATTTTTGTGCGGTTTCTGCGTAAATGATTCGAATTTCCTACCTTTGCGAAAAATTTTTCTTATGGATTACCGCATCGAACGCGACACCATGGGCGAGGTAAAAGTACCTGCCGACAAATATTGGGGCGCACAAACCGAACGTTCTCGCAACAATTTCAAAATTGGGCCCGAAGCTTCCATGCCCAAAGAAATCATCTATGCATTCGCCTATTTAAAGAAGGCAGCAGCCTATGCCAACCACGAATTGGGGGTTTTACCTGTTGAAAAACGTGATTTGATTGCCCAAGTTTGCGATGAAATCCTAACCAAAAAGTTGGATGATCAGTTCCCTTTGGTGATTTGGCAAACCGGATCGGGTACCCAAAGCAATATGAACGTGAACGAGGTGGTTGCCTACCGTGCTCACGTGATACAAGGCGGTTCGCTGTTGGACGAAACCAAGGTTTTGAATCCGAACGACGATGTGAACAAAAGCCAAAGTTCCAACGATACCTATCCTACGGCCATGCACATTGCTGCCTACAAGCAAGTGATGGAAATTACCCTTCCCGGAATGCAGCAATTGCGCGATTCCTTGAGTAAGAAAGCACAGGAATTCGATCATATTGTAAAAACCGGACGCACCCACTTCATGGATGCTACACCCCTAACCTTGGGTCAAGAATTCGGCGGATACGTTCAACAAATTGATAACTCCATGCGCACCATTAAGAATGCGTTGGAAATGGTTAAAGAATTGGCGCTTGGTGGTACAGCCGTTGGAACCGGGTTGAATGCGCCAAAGGGTTACGATGTTTTGGTGGCTGCAAAAATTGCCGAGTTTACCGGATATCCTTTTGTGACCGCCCCCAACAAGTTTGAAGCCTTGGCCGCCCACGATGCAATGGTAGAGTTGAGCGGTGCTTTGAAACGGTCGGCCGTTGCCTTGATGAAAGTTGGAAACGACATTCGCATGCTCAGTTCCGGGCCACGTTCCGGCATCGGAGAAATCATTATTCCCGATAACGAACCTGGATCTTCCATCATGCCCGGCAAAGTGAATCCAACCCAACCCGAAGCGTTAACCATGGTTTGCGCTCAAGTAATGGGGAACGACGTTGCCGTTTCCATTGGGGGCTCAAACGGACATTTTGAATTGAACGTGTTTAAACCGTTAATTGCCGCAAACGTTTTGCAAAGTGCTCGTTTGTTGGGCGATGCTTGCGTAAGTTTCACCGAAAAGTGCGCCGATGGAATTCTTCCCAACTTGCCTACCATCAAACAACATTTGGATAATAGCTTGATGTTGGTGACTTCTTTGAATCCGCACATTGGTTATTACAAAGCTGCTGAAATTGCGAAGAAAGCCCATAAAGAAGGAACAACGTTGCGGGAAGCCGCCGTGACTTTGGGGTATGTAACCAACGAAGAATTCGATCTTTGGGTGGATCCTTCCAAAATGGTCGGAAAATAAATCCGAAATTGGAAATAAGAAAAGGGCAGCCCATCGGCTGCCCTTTTCTTATTGAGATGCATTTAAAATCAAATTTCCAATGCCGAACCTTGAATCATCGAATGGCTAAAACTCCTATCCCGGTGGGTTTATTTCTTTCGAAATCCATGCATTTACCAATTCACTGCGAAATAACGGGGGTAGTACCTTAGGAAACTCGGTTGATTTAGCCCAATCCATTACCTCTTGTTTGGATTGATTCGAATACATTAAAATATTTCTTCCCGAGCAGGCGTACTCGTTGCGCTTTGCGCTGGGAATTCCCTCCGCTCCTTCGTAGGGAAAGTGAATGCAGCCGTTACTCCAAGCGTAATGTTCCAAAACGTCTTTCCTACTTTGCCAGTCCAAGGCCTTGCATTTTTGGGCCACCAATGGAAATTTCGAGAGCACATCGGTTAAACAGCCGTAGTGATCGGAGCCCAAAAAACGCCATTCAAAATCGATTTCGTTTTTTTGAAGTGCTACTTCCAACATCGAAAAAAGGGGGTAAATGGAGGATTGGGCGGGGTACAAATTCCCCACGTACAGCCACCGGTTTCCCCCGCCCTGGGGAGGAGAAAGTTGCTTCATGTCTTCCTGAGCACCGTTTTCCAAAACGCTTACATCAACCCTCGGAAATTGCCTCTGCAAATCGGCCGCCAACGTTGGACCAACGGTCACCAGCCGATCGGCCAGGTGCAGCCAATGCCGCTCCCATTCGCCATCAACTCGCTCTTGCCACCACTCCCGCATCCAACTCCACCGAAAGCGATCTCTGCCAATGGTCCATAAATCCCGATAATCGGCAATCCATTTGCAGCCATGCATCATTTTCCAGCGCAAAGCCAAACGGTGTAAAACAAAAGGAGGCCCTGATGAAAGCACCCAGTCGTTGGCTTGGGGAATGGGCAATTGATGTTCAATGGCTTCAAAATCAAGATCAAAGGAATGATGAACGGGTTTGTGGTGAAGTAAGAAAAAAAGACCCATTAACATGCGGCGGTAGGCGTTATGAGGCATCCGCGCAATGGCATTTCTGAGGGGGTGATTGGTAAGGGGCATCCGAAAAATTCGGATGTTACCCTTTCGCTCTTCTAGCAGGGTTTTCTTTTGAAAATCTGCCGGATAGGGTTCATTTCCAGAACGGATGGGGGTGATTACGATTACTTCTTGGGCGATCTTCGAAAATCCTTCACACCACGCCTGCGCCCGAAAGGCAGGGGCTGTATAGTTGGGTGGGTACCAGTGGGTGAAGATAAAAATGCGCATGCGTTAAAATAAGCCACGCGAATTTTGCAAGGAAATTTGGTTTTTGCGCACTTTGAAATACAACTCCAATACCTTTTCGCGGGATTCAACCCATTTCGCTTCACGGTTATTGATTAAGAAAACAGATCCATCACCCTGAAGCAAACGAATTTGTTCTACATCGTACAATTGTTTGAAGCGATTCATTTGTTCTTCTGCCAATTGGGTTTGTCGATTGAAAATTCCAGAAAGCTCAGCATATGTTTCTATTTTCACTCGGATTTCGTTTTTCTTTTGAAAGCGCTTGGCTTCCAATTCTTGTTTCTTGATGGTAGAAATTTGAACGCCACCTCGAGCGGAACGAAGAAGAATGGGAAAAGCGGCTGAACCGCCCCATTTGTAACCCTCTTCAAAATACGTCCCAATTTGGGCGGGATTTCCACTGAGCAAGTTGTACTTCACCTTTAATTCCGGACGAAGACTTTCTTTTTTCAATTTGATTTC
>JAIYBD010000278.1 GCA_027488715.1 Bacteroidota bacterium
CAAGATCAAAACTTCCAAAATGATGTACGATTTGCCCAGGCCTTTTCGGGAGGAAAATTCCGAATCAAGCATTGGGGGAAAATGAAAATCAGAAAGGCCCTGCAAGAAAAAGGCATCAGTCCTGAAAACATTATACTCGGATTGAAAGAAATCGACCTCGACGATTACTACAAAACTGCGGAAAAACTGATTCAAAAGAAGCATGATTCACTTTTCGGAGAAAAACAATTGGTAAAAGAATCCAAAATTCACCAATACATGAACGCCAAAGGGTACGAATCTTCGTTGGTTCGAGAAATCCTAACCGATCTTCAACGTACCTTTGGAAAGGAATTTACCACATGATGAAGACCTTTATTTTCGCGGCAATGGCCGTTTGTATTTCTTGGAAATCCACCGCTCAAATGCGCATGGTTTTACGGGCTCCTTTGTATTTCGATTTGCAAAAAGGTGATACGTTGAGCCCGAAATCAACTCCTGGTCTCGCTTTTTATCAAGGACTAAAATTGGCGTTGGATTCGCTTTCCAATCGAGGATTGGATATTAAATTGGATGTGGTGGACGAAGAATGGGAAGGTGATTCGGTAACTCCCATCAAACCATGGACGGAAGTTGAGGTGATCTTAAATAAACAGGGAAAAATGATTTTCCTTACCGGGAAAAAGAATGGGGCCGCCCGGATCGATTTTAATGCACCGATGCGGGAACATTTGGCGGCCATTTCTTCTTACCTTTTCCAAGTGCCTGGCAAAAAAAACCTACTATTACTCCATCGTAATAAACCCCAAGAAAAGAAAATTCTGGAAGTTTGGAAAGATGAATTGCACGTGGCTGGTTTTGATAGCATCCCTGAGCTGGTTCGAGCCGATTTAACCGGTTATCCGTTGGAAGGAAAACTTAAAAAGGGAATGATCAACTACATTTTGGTTCCCAGTGCCGATCAAAGTTTTGTAGCCAATGCCCTGAACCGAATTCAAGGATTGGCCGATGCCTTTTCGGTAGTTGTTGTAGGCCTGCCCAATTGGATGAATTTCGGATCCATCGACGCCGAAATTTTTGAAAAAGTACAGCTGCTGTACACCAGCGAAAAATTCGTGGATTACCAGCGTATGGATTTGATGCGTTTTCGCAAAATCTACCAAGATCGATATTTCACCGACCCGAACGATTTTGCCTATCGTGGATTCGATGCCGGCATGTTTTGGGGAACACTTTTATTAAAATACCCGAACGATTTTGACCTTCATCTTACCGATCCCGACCAACAACGGCTGGTGAATAGTTTCGAACTGATGTCTGAAAATCCAGGTAAATACTTCAATAAACACGTACAATTACTTCAAATTACCCCGCATGGCATATCCCGAAGGAACCGATAATCCCATTCTCCAAAAACGCATCCTTCGGGCTTCTTCCTTTTTAGAATGCCTTGATTCCACAACTCCTCTCGAACTTCAGGTTAAACAATTCACCAAACAACACCCCGAAATGGGGAGCAAAGACCGAAAGGTTTTTCAGGATTTGGTTTACGGCACCCTCCGATTGAGGCATGCCTTCGAGCACCTTTCCTGGAAAGAGGCCTGCGAGCATGCTCACTCGATTTGGAACTCCGAAAATCCGCAAGAAGCATGGAAAAATTCGCCATGGTCGGAACGGCCTTTGTTTCCCATGGATGTTACGAACTCCATTCCAGAATCAGAATGGAAAGCTGGATTTTTTAGCCCAAGAAAAGTATTCGTTCGGCAAATGCAAGCCGGTAAATTTGGATTCGCAGCTTGGTTGGAAAAGGAAGGTGTTTTGGAAAAAGTAGAAGGAAAAACGTTGACCTTAAAAAAGCCCAAGGCAATGGAAAATGCCCCAGGTTGGGCGCCAGGACGATTCGAAGTGATGGATTTGGCAGTTCAGACTTGGTCGGAGGATTTGCCTAAATTGGAGAACGGCCAGAAGGTTTTGGATGCGTGTTGCGCCAGCGGCGGTAAATCGCTCCTACTCCTAGAAGCCAACCCCAATATTGAACTTACCGCAACCGATGTTCGCGAAAATATCCTTCGTTCCTACCGCGGACGATTGGGTAATCATACCCGAAACATCGAAATTTTCGCCAAGAATTGGGAGGAAGAAAATCCGCTGCCCACGAAATTCGATTTTATTTTGGCCGATGTTCCCTGCAGCGGGAGCGGAACATGGCTGAGAAGCCCCCAACATTTATCGGATTTCACCGCGGAACAACTCCAAGAACACGCCGAAAGGCAAAAAAGAATTGTCACTAATTTGTCAAAGCACCTCGAAAAAAATGGCAAATTGATGTACGTAACGTGTTCCATCTTTGAGGAAGAAAACGAGAAAATGGTCGATTTTATGGAAAAATCGCTGGGTTTATCTCCAATTTGGCAGAATTATTATTGGAAATGGAACGAAGGTGGCGATTCCATTTTCTGTGCCCTTATGGAATAAGCTGAAACATTGCATCGTTAACCTAAAGATAATTTTTTTAATCGGCGCCAAAAAGGTTAGGTGATTGAATCAAAAAAACTTATTTTTGGGCAAAATTTTGAAAAAACTACAAAAAACACAAAAAATGAGCACTCAAAACGCAGCAAAAAAACAAAAGTCTGGAAGCGGAGCAACCATTTTCGCTTACTTGGTAATTCCAGTAGCCCTAATCGTTTGTGAAATCATCTTCCACAAGGTTTTCGGGGATGGTTCTCACTTTGAAGGAGGAACCAATGAAGGTCACCCACTTCCCGGAGATTACCTTGGTGTTGTTTACAAAGGTGGATTCGTAGTACCCTTGTTGATGACCTTGTTCTTGTTGGTATTTACCTTTTCCATCGAGCGTGGTTTGGCCTTGATCAAATCTGCTGGTAAAAAGAGCAACGATGCATTCGTTCGCATGATTCAAAAGATGTTGGGCGAAGGAAAAGTTGCTGAAGCTATTGCAGAATGCGATAAACAAGGTGGTTCTTTGGCCAATGTGGTTCAAGCTGGTTTGCACAAATACCAGGTAATGATGACCGAAGAGAAAATGGACAAAGAACAGAAGATGTTGGCCATTCAGAAGGAATTGGAAGAAACAACTGCGTTGGAACTTCCAGGTTTGGAGAAAAACTTGGTGGTTATTGCAACCATTTCGAACATCGGTACATTGATCGCCCTTTTAGGAACCGTATTGGGTATGATTCGCGCTTTCGCAGCGTTGGCGAATGCAGGAGCTCCTGATTCTGCAGCATTGGCAACGGGTATCTCTGAGGCCTTGATTAACACGGCCATCGGTATTGCTACTTCAGCGATCGCCATCATCATGTACAACTTGTTCACGACCCGTATCGACAAATTAACTTACGCGATTGAAGAAGCTGGTTTCAGCATTGTTCAAACGTTTGCAGCTAACAATAAGTAATCCTTTAACCCCCCTGCACCATGCCAAAGGTTAAAGTACCTAGAAAAAGCACAGCGGTAGACATGACGGCGATGACCGACGTGGCCTTCCTTCTGTTGACCTTTTTCATTCTGACCACCCAATTTAAGCCAGACGAGCCTGTGATGGTAGACACTCCATCCTCGGTTTCTGAAGATAAATTGATGGAAACCAACATGATGCAAGTTTTGATTGACGCAAAAGGACGCGTATTCTTCACTTGCGATGGACCAGCCAATCGAATTGCACTTCTGGAAAAATTGGGTCAGAAATACAAAATCAACTTTTCCGAAGACGAAAAGAAAACGTTCTCCAACCTTCAAACCATTGGATTGCCCGTAACCAAATTGAAAGAATATCTCAATTGGTCGAAAAGCGAGCGTTCCTCGTTTGATAAAACTTCGGCTGGAATTCCCATCGACTCAACCAACAATCAGTTGGGCGATTGGGTATGGTTCGCACGACTTTCCAACCCTGATTACCAAGCGGTTATCAAAGGCGATCGTGAAACCAACTTCCCCGTAGTGAAGCGCGTTTTCGACATCTTCCAAGAAAAGAAGGTCAACAAATTCAACTTCGTTACCAACTTAGAAAAACGTCCAACGGTTTAACCCCATAAAAACAAGAAAATGGCAGCAGAATTAGGCGGCGATGGCGGTGGCAAACACAAAGGTGGTAAACCCAAAGGGAAGAAACAATCAACCCGAATCGATTTCACCCCCATGGTGGATTTAGGGTTCTTGTTGATCACCTTCTTCATGTTAACCACCACCATGAGCAAACCGCAAACCATGGAGGTTAATCTACCCTCAAAAGAAAAAGTAAATAAAGAAGAACAAACCAAAGTTGCCGAAAGCTCGGCCATTACCGTAATCCTCGGTGAATTTGGTAAGGTTTATTATTACGTAGGAAACACTCCTGCCGTAGCTGATAGCATCAAAGTTACCTCCTTCGCTCCAAGCGGTGGAATTCGTGACGTGCTCTTGGCCAAGCAGGCCCCTTGGATTTCCAAAATTAAAGCTGCGAAAGCCAAGCTTCCAACCAACCCAACCGCGGCACAAATGGAAGCACTTCGCAAAGAGGTTTCGGGAATTAAAGGTGAAAAACTAGCAACCACCTTGATGATTAAAGCAACGGATAACTCCAAGTACAAAAATCTGGTGGACATTGTGGACGAATTGAACATTTGCGAAATTGGTAAATACGCTATTGTTGATCTAAACGATCAAGAAAAAGCGATGCTAAGCGCTAAAAACCTCAAGTAATCATGCTCGGAAACGATATATTTGATAAAGATTGGAACGACCTCGTATTCGAAGGTAAAAATAAAGAATACGGTGCTTACCAAGTTCGAAAAGTGCGCGGGAAAAACGCCACCATCGCTTTGGTTGTTTCGGTTTCCCTATTCGTTCTCGCTATTCTAGCTCCCGCGATCATCGCGGCGATCAAAGAACAGTTCAAAGAAGAAGTAGTGGTTAAAACCGAAGCTGAAGTGGTTGATGTGCAAGAACCCGAAGAGCAAAAACCCGAAGAACCCGAATTCGAACCACCACCACCGTTGAAAACCACCGTGGCCTACACTCCACCCGAAATCGTGGAAGATAATCAGGTGAACGAAGAAAACATGATCAAGGAAATCGACGAGTTGAAAGACGTAGATATTTCTACCAAAAACCAACAAGGAGATCCCGATCGCGGTGTTGACCTATCCCTTTTGGATGATACCGGAAATGGTGATAAAGACATCATCGATGACGGCGAAGACGATAAGCCTTTTATGTCGGTAGAACAAATGCCTCGTTTCCCCGGTGGCGAAGAAGCATTGAACGAATGGTTGTTGAAAAATACAACCTACCCAGCTGCAGCCCGTGAGAACGGTATCGATGGAACTGTCATCGTGCAGTTTACCGTTGATCGCACTGGCGACATCAAAGATGCTCACGTGGTTCGCAAGGTTCATCCTTTATTGGATGATGCCGCCATTTCTGCTATTAAAAAGATGCCCAATTGGTCGGCAGGAAAGCAAAATGGTAAAGCCGTTTCGGTATTGATTAACTTACCATTCCGTTTCGGAATTAAAGAATAAATCTACTTGGAAGAGCCGGGATCAACTACGAAAACCATTCGTCGGGTGACCCGGCTTTTTCTTTGGGTGGCCATTGCGGCCTATGCTGGAATTGGAATATTTTGCCTGATTTC
>JAIYBD010000164.1 GCA_027488715.1 Bacteroidota bacterium
AGTAAGGCCGAACGATCGGCAAACTCTACATCTTCTTCCGAAAAATCCAATTCCAATTCAATCAAACTCGCAAACTGAATCAACTCATCCCGCAAAAGGGCGATATCGTGCGACACCCCACCTCGCAACTGACTCAAGGCCAAATCTTTCTGTGCATCGCTGTCGGCCGCAATGAGATCGGCAACGGCTTCCGCTTGTGCCAAATCGAAGCGGCCGTTCGCAAAAGCCCTCATCGTAAACTCTCCCGGACCAGCCAAATGCGCACCTTCCTGAATCAATCGCTCCAATATTCGCTTCAATAAAAACGGCGAGCCGTGGCCTGAAATTTCGGCGCTATCCTCTTTGGTGTAGCTCTTGGGGGCTCTAAAAATGGCCACCATCACTTCATCGATCAAGGTAGAACCATCGGTAATCCATCCGTAGTGCAAGGTGTTCCCGGGCACTTCCTCCAGGTTGGTTCCTTTGAAACAACGATTGAGCATGGCAATACTTCCCGTTCCTGATATGCGGATAACTCCGATGGCCGAACGGCCTGGGGGGGTGGCCAAAGCAACGATAACAGACTGATTCATTTTGCAAAGGTAGGAGGCAACCCCGAGGAAGACCCCCTCAAATAGCAGTTTCTCATCGCAACCTTTCCAAAAATTTTCGTCCAAAAGGCAATATTAATTTTTTGTTAACCCCTAATTTTGGTATTTTTGAAGAGCATGAAACCAATTTTATTTTCATTTAGCCTTTGTTTGCTTGTTTTTGGATTTTCCTCCTGTACCAAAGAGTCGGGTACCGGCGGATTTGCATCGGTTTCCGGTGTGGTGTGGACCCAGGATTGGGACAACACCTTTTCCATCATCAATTCGGAATTTCCAGCCATGGACGAAGACGTTTATTTGATGTATGGAACCGATTCCATCCCGAGTGAAGATGTTAAAACCTCCTACAATGGCTGGTTTTCATTCCCCTTCTTACAACCCGGGAAATATACCCTCTACGTTTATTCCAATCGATATATCACTCCCGGAAATACCAATAAACTGGAGCCGGTTTTGATTCCATTTGAAATCAAGGACAAGCGTGAAAAGTTGGTTTTAGACACCATTGTCATTAAAAGATGATGTCATTACCGATCGAAGCGTTCGCTCCCGTTGGGTTGGACCAATTGGGGAAAGCCGACCTCATGTCGAGGGTCGATCGGAAATACTATTTCCCGCTACACTTTTTGCCCAACATGTTGAATGCAATTCAGGATGATTACCTGATGTTGGAAGTCAATGGAGTTCGGCTAAACACGTATAAAACCTTGTATTTCGATACCGAAAAATTGGACTGTTTTGTACAGCATCACCGTGGAAACGGCCACCGTTACAAGGTTAGGCATCGCACCTACGTGGAGTCGAAGTTGGGATTCCTCGAAGTAAAACTGAAGAACAACAAAGGACGAACCATCAAGGATCGAATTCGTTTGGAGGAACCTCAACTATCCGAGGGCCAATCGTCGGTGTTTGTAGAATCGAAAACTCCGTTTCAAACCTCCGATTTGCGTCCTTCCATTTGGGTAGAGTACCAGCGTTTAACGTTGGTGGGTAAGCATCATCCCGAACGAGTAACGCTGGATCTTCACCTTACTTTTTCCAAAAAAAAAAAAAAAAAATCATTTCCCGATATCGTGATTGCCGAAGTAAAACAAGATCGTCAAGGCACATCCCCCTTCGTAAAACTGATGCAAAAACACCATTTACGTCCAGGTGGCATCAGCAAATACTGCTTTGGGATCATGTCGTTGTTTCCCGATATCAAATCCAATCATTTCAAAAACAAACTTCACCTTCTTAAAAAAACTACGCATGGATTTATTGCAAATCGCTAACGAAGAAGTATTGTCAGCATCAGCTGATATTTTTGATAAATTATCCAAGAAATTTTTCATTCGCTTGGCCATCGATTTATCCTCGGTGATCATTTTAATTCGATTTATTTATTTCCAGGTGTACAAAACGAAGGATTTATTCTTCACTTACATCATTTTCAATCTCATCATCTTTTTGATTTCCTTTTCCTTGAACAAGGCAGAACTATCGATGGGTGCGGCCTTCGGACTATTTGCGGTTTTCAGCATGCTTCGCTACCGCACCGAGGATATTTCCATCAAAGACATGAGTTATTTATTCCTTTCCATTGCTTTGGGCGTTTTAAATGCCGTTACCAAAGGAGGGTGGGAAGAACTCAGCACCATTTCTGCCATTATCTTATTGATTACTTGGTTATTGGAAAGTAATTGGTTGATGAAAAAAGAGAGCTCTAAGGTGATTTTTTACGATCAGATTGAATTGATTCCCACCGAAAATCACGAACAGCTCATGGCCGATATTCGATTGAGAACGGGAATTCCTGTTCACCGGGTTTTGGTGCAGAAAATTGATTTTCTGCGCGATTCCGCCCAAATTCGAATCTACTATTACGAAAAATGAGACTGGGCGGATTCATTCTTTTCTGTTGCTTCATTTCCGGCGCGCTTCACGCGCAAATGTCGGACGCTGGAGCTTGGTTTTCAGCTTCCCTAAGCCATAAGTGGAATAAAAAATGGTCGTCTGAACTCGAAACTCAATTGAGAATGGATCAAAACATTTCTCGATTGAATCGCGGATTCGAAGAACTCTCGTTGGAGTACCGTCCGATTTCTTGGCTGCGCTTTTCCGGACATTACCGAGCGACGTGGGTGAACAACGGCAACTTCCGCAGCCGAACCTTTTTCGATTTGGCCGTAAAACCCAATCTTGGTAAGATTTCTCCATTTTACCGAATACGTTATCAAAACCAATTTTCAGATTTTAATCAAGAAGATATTTTTGGCAATAACAATCGTTTCATTCGAAATAAATTTGGCATTAACTGGGATTTACCCAAGAAATTCAATGCCTCGGCTTCGGTTGACTCTTGGTATAACATCGCTTCGAATTCCCGGCAATTGGAAAATTTCAGGTATTATTTGGGCTTGGAAAAGGAAATCAATAAATCCCAATCCATCGAGTTGGGGTACCAAATCGATTGGGAAGTAAATCAGCGAAATCCGGCTCGAACCTACGTCATTTATTTGGGTTGGAAACATAAAATTTAAGTGCCTTCTTCTTTTTAAAACTTAATTTTGGAAGATGAAAAGCCTCAATCCTTCCGTTGATCTCTATCTGCTACAAGGATGCATGCGTTGTAAATACGGTGCAACACCCGATTGTAAGGTGCATCGCTGGGGCGATATTTTAGACGCTTTACGGCAAATTATTTTGGATTGCGGATTGGTAGAAGAGTTCAAATGGAGCCATCCTTGCTATTCCATGAAGGGAAAAAACATCGCCGTATTAGGCGCCTTTAAGGAGTACGCTTCCATCAATTTCTTCAAAGGCGCCTTGCTTTCCGATCCCGACCAACGACTCACCCAACCCTCCGAAAACTCACAGTCGGGAAGACAGTACCGATTCACCCACGTTTCCCAGGTTTGGGAACAAATAGATTTCGTCAAGGCCTTTATGTTTGAAGCCATTGAATTGGAAGCAGCAGGAAGAAAAGTACCGGTGAAGAAACACGAAGACTACGAAATTCCCGCCGAATTGAAAGAAGTCCTCCAAAACGATCTAAAATTCGCAGCGGCCTTTTACGCCCTAACTCCCGGCCGGCAACGGAGCTACTTTTTGTACTTCTCCCAAGCCAAACAATCGGCTACCCGATATTCCCGCATTGAAAAATCCCGGGATCGGATCTTCGCCGGAAAAGGTTGGAATGAAATGTAGGGATTGACTTACTCGTTAACGGAAATACCTGTTTGGGTTGACTTTTATGTCAACCCAATATTATGGAAACTCGATGAAAGAAGGGGTTGACATACGGGAAAAAGGAAGGGGTTGACATGCGGGAAAAAGGAAGGGGTTGACATGTAAGTCAACCCCTTCTTCATAATTTGAACAATTTTTTTATTTGTCGTCGCCTCCGGTACGTCCTTCGAACAAACTACCGGCGCCTTTGGAATCTTCTTCTCCAGAAACACGCTTGTATTTGATGTTACCTTCAAAATCTGAACCCAATACTTCCAATTCGGTACGACGGTTCAACTGGAACAACGCCTCTTGTTTGTCTTTGGGTTGCTTCAAGATGAAGGCTTCGGTGAGCAATTCCATTTTTCCATTCACCAAGGCGGTATAAGGCTTTTGTTCTCCGAATCCTTTGGGTACCATACGAGCTGAATCAATTCCATTGGTGATCAAGAAGTTCACTACCGATTGTGCACGCGCTTGAGAAAGCGAATCGTTGTAGCGATCGGTTGCGCGGCTATCGGTGTGGGAATAAATACCGATCGTTAAATTGGGCGATTTCCGCATAAGATCTACCAAGATGTTCAGGCTTTTTTCCGATTCTGGGCGCAAATTGGCGCTGTTCAAATCGTACAAAATGTCTTCCAAAACAATGGTTTGTGGTGGAATGGGAGCAATACCAATGGTCAATTCAAAATTCTTGGAGAATTCTTCATTCTTCGATGAAACGCTTCCCGTATTTCCGAAGTATTTATCCTTGTTAACCAACAAAGCATAATCGGTATTCGATTTCAACTTGAATTTGATCTGGCCTTTTTCATCGGTCATTCCATCGCGGAAAGAAGAATCGGGCAATAAATACAACTTCACGGTGGCGTTGGGAAGGATTTTTCCGGTTGAATCGTCTTTTACGGTAACCATTACGTTGAATTCCAAGGGAGTAATTTCCCACTCCCAAACGTCGAATCCGCCCTTGGTGCCTTCACGATTGGAGGATAAGAATCCTCGAGTGAAGGATGGGTTTGCGATGTAATAAATATCGTCGGCGGTGGAGTTGATGGGTAAACCTACGTTTTTAGGCGCCGACCAGTTTCCGTCTTGCATGGAAGATCTGAAGATATCGTAGCCACCGTAACCGGTATGGCCCTTGGAGGCGAACATCAAGTCGCCGGATTCGTGAACAACCGGGAACGATTCGTCGTTAGAGGTGTTAATGATGGGGCCCAAATTGATGGGATCCTCCCAACCGTTTCCTTTACGTTTCGCACTGTAAATGTCGATACCGCCGTAACCACCGGGGGCGTTGGTCGCCGAGAAAAACAAGGTTTTTCCGTCGTTGCTCAAATAGGGATTCGCCAACATAACGGTATCTCCAAAGAAAGAAATCTTTTCGGGTGCTTCCCAATCGGCTGAAGCGCGTTTTGAAACGTACAAGTAGATTTTTCCAGTTTTATCAGCAACCGAAAAATAGGCTTGTGTTCCGTTTTTGGTGAAAGAAGCAGCACCTTCATTGAACGGGCTGTTGATTAATCCTTTCAATGGGGTTGGTGAACTCCATTTATTGTTTTTGTCTAAGAATGCCTCAAACAAGTCAGAGAATTTCTCTCCGGTACCTGCTTCAGGTTTCTTACCGGCAGCTTCTTCCCGCTTGGAAACAAAAACGATTCCGTTTTTCTTATAAAAATTCGCACCATAATCATGGAAACGGGTGTTGAAACGTCCGAAGTTACTCACTTTGATTCGAGTAGGCTTGTTCATTCCCTCTTTGAATTCACCAATTTCCTTGATTCGGGAAGGTCCTTGTGCATTTCCAGGATTAACTTCATTGTACTTGTTGTATTGCGCAATCGCCGCATCAAATTGCCCCAAAGAACGCAATGCTTCTGCATACATGAAGTACACTTCCATATTTTTTGGGCCTGCAGCCACCATACTTTCGTAAACAGAAAGGGCTTTCTTGTATTGAAATCCCTTCAAATAAGCTTGAGCAGCTTTGATTTGAATATCTTCTTTTTGATCTTTCAGTGTTTTATCTTTGGAAACTTCCAAAAATGCATTTCCAGCAGCAAAATATTGCTCTTGATCGAACAATGTTTGTGCTTTTTTCAAAGCCTTATTGTCCTTCTGAGCAATAGCAGAAATTCCTGAAAAACAGAGGGTTAGGAATAAAATTGAAATACGCTTCATGGTAGGTTGGTCTTACGTAAAATCAAAAATAAGAAACGCATTCCAAGAAACCAAAAAAAACGGGCCGAAGCCCG
>JAIYBD010000269.1 GCA_027488715.1 Bacteroidota bacterium
CAAAAAATAGCACCAAATCAATTTCTTTATCGGCTGAACAGCGCGATTTGTTCGACGATTATTTCTTTCAGGCCGAGGCCGCTCGACAGCGAAATCAAATGGCCGATGCGTACAAATGGTACGAAAAAGCCAGCGCGCTTCAACCCCAATCAGGAAATGCGTGGTACCAAATGGCGCGCATCTCTTTGGAAAATAACCAGCTTCAACGAGCATGGGAGCAATCGCAAAAAGCCGTTCAGGCCGAGCCCACCAACTATTGGTTTTTGCATTTATATGCCCAACTTTCTACCCAAGGTCAAAAAGTGGCCGTGGTGAAAGAGGCTTACGAAAAGCTCATCCAAATTAAACCCCAAGAAGCCACCAATTATTTGGAAATGGCCAATTATTTTGCCCAAAATGGTCAGCCTAAATCGTCCATTGAATATTTGGATCGGTTGGAAAAAATCATCGGCCCCGATTTGGAAATTACTGAATTGAAAATGGAGTTGTACCGATCCCTTCGCAAACCCGAAATGGCGCTGAAGGAGGCCCAAAAGTATCAGCAAACGTATCCCAATGAGCTTTCAGCAGCATTGGTGCTGATCAAAGCCTATCTCCAAAATAACCAACGAGAAAACGCAGAAAAAATCCTACTTTCTCAAGACCAATCTCGTTTCCAAGTTCAGCTTTTTTGGGCCGACCTTTATCGCAAAGACAACCGGATCGAGGATCAATGGAAAGCCGTTGAAAAAGCCTTTCAAGATGATCGGATGGAGGTGACAGAGCAAGTGAGTATTTTGGCGCAAGAAATGATGTTTCGCACCACCGAATCAGACCGAGCTCGGTTGCTGAATTTGGCCGCAGAAGTTGTTCGTAAAAATCCGGAATCGGGAGCGGCCCACGCCTTGTTGGCCGATCTATATACCCAAAAGGAAGACTGGAAAAAAGCGTCATTCCATCTGCATAAAGCCATAGAAAACCTCAAAGAGGGACAGAAAATGTTGCTTTGGCAACAATACCTCAACTGCGATATTCAGTTGCAGTCCTTTGATAGTTTAGTGGTTCATTCCCAACAGGCTATCGCTCAATATCCCAATCAGGCGTTGTTTTACTTTTTTCAGGGAGTAGGGCATTTGCAATTAAAACAATATGCTGAAGCCGTTTCTGCGTTGAAAAATGCGTTGGGCTTAACCACCGATGAAAAAGAGTTGAAGGCTGAAATTTATCAGAATTTAGGAGAGGCGTATCAGGGATTGAAGAAATATTCCTCGTCCGACGACGCCTTCGAATCTTCGCTCAACCTGATGCCGGATAACGTTGGGTTAATGAACAATTACGCCTATTACCTTTCGCTTCGTAAAGAAAAACTCGACCGGGCCGAAGAAATGGCAAAAAAAGTAGTAGAGAAAGAGCCCAACCAACCCTCGTACCTCGACACCTATGCTTGGATTTTGTTTTGCAAGGGAAAATTTGCCGAGGCACTTCCTATTCAACTGAAAGCCATTCAATTGGGGGGAGAAAGCAATGCAACACTTCTAGAGCACCTGGGAGATATTTACAGTGAATTGGGACAAAAAGAGAAAGCCATGGACCAATGGCGGAAAACTAAAACGTTGGGCGCTGATCGTCCGGAAATTTTAGAGAAAAAGTTAAGCGCCCAAAAATACATGGAATGATGAAGGTTTTTTTTGGTGCATTGGTGTTTATTCTTTTGTCTTCGCTTGGAAAAAAAGCGGAAGCTCAACCCATTTCCAATGGAGAATTGAGGTGGTTGGATATGGTTCGCGACTCGCGGGCTGATTCTGTTTCGTTTCAGTATGTTCAGCTTTCAGGGGAGATTTCGCTTCAGTTAGGCGGTTCCATGCAATCGGCCCAAATGGTGATTCGCATGAAAAATGATTCGTGTATTTGGGCTACCGTTCGGGTATTGGGCTTGGAGGCTATTCGAGGAATGGTTACCCGTGACAGTGTTTGGGTGATCAATCGGTTGAAAAAAACGTATTCGGTGCGCTCCATTTCAGAGTTTACGCAATCCTTGGGCATCGAAGCGCGGTTGTTTGCGCTTCAACAACAGTTATTCGGCCGTTTGTCGGAACTCCCCAGTTTTCTTACCTACCAAAGTGTTTCAAAACCCGACTCTAATCAAACGGAATATCGAGGAAAATTCTCCTATAAAATGGCGGATTCAACCGTTCAAAAGTCGGTTGCTTTGGTGGCCAATGATTCGTTGCAATGGCAAAACATTCGGGTTCAACAAGATTCTTCTCTTTTTGTGTTGAGTTATAAAAACTATCAAAAACAAGCCGAAGGAGAATTCCCTTGGAAAATAGAAGCGAGAAAAAACGAAGAGTTTGAGCCGCTATTTCAACTCATTTACACCAAAATTGAATTCAAAAACTTCGAAACATTTCCCTTCAAAATTCCTGAGTCGTACCTTCGTGTTGATGAACGCTAAACGATTTGGTTGGATTTTGGTAGCATGCCTTTGGGGTGCTACGGCCTTGTGGTCTCAATCTAAACCCGATCGCACCCAATTGGAGCGTGAGCGTGCGAGACTTACCAAAGAAATTCGCGAAACCGAAAAGCGCATCAAAGAAATTTCTTCCCAAAAAAAGAAATCCGTAGCTGAGTTGGAAGAATTGAAGAAGAAAATTTCCATTCGCGAGCAATTAATTCAAAATATCTCCCAGGACGTGTATTTGCTGAATGGCCAAATCGGTGATTTGCAAAAGGCGATTTTGGACTTAGAACGCGACCTTTCGGCCTTGAAAAAGCAATATTCCGACATGCTTCGGTGGGCGTATAAGAACCGAAATAGCGTGCAAAATGCCCTGTTTGTTGTTTCAGCTTCCGATTTTAATCAAGCCTACAAAAGGTACAAATATTTAGGGCAATACCAGAATTATCGCGAGCAACAATACCACGAAATTGTGGCCACCAAGCGGTTGTTGGAGCAAAAAGTGTTGGAGTTGAACGGTCGATTGAACGAGAAAAGCAACTTATTGGTGGAAGAAAGTAGCCAAAAAGCGCAGCTTCAATCTGAATCTGTGGAGAAGAAAGAAATGTTGGTGACCTTGCAAGAGGGGGAAAAGGATTTAAGGGAAAAACTACAAAAGCAAGTGGCCTCACGTGAGAAATTAAATCGGGCCATCGAGAGTTTAATTCGTGCAGAGATTGAAGAGGCCCGAAGAAAAGCTGCCGCGGCCAACAAACCAGCTCCTACAAGCGATCGGGAAGCCCTTGCAGCAACTCCGGAAGCCTTGAAGTTATCCAGCGATTTTGCTTCCAATCGCGGCGGATTGCCATGGCCGGTTGGGCAAGGAAACATTGTTTCACGTTATGGAACGCACCCTCACCCCGTTTTGGACAATGTTCAAATTTCGAACAACGGAATCGATATTAAAACCAATCCCGGTGCTTTGGTGAAAGCCGTGTTCTCCGGTACCGTTACCGCGGTTTTCAATATCCGAGGTCTTCAAAACATGGTGATTGTTCGCCACGGGCAATATTGTACAGTTTATGCCCACATCGATCAAGTATCGGTAAATAAAGGCGATAAAGTTAAAGGGGGGCAATCGTTAGGAACCGTATTTACCGACCCTGAAGATCAAAAAACTGAGGTGCATTTTGAATTATGGAATGGATTTAATAAAATGGATCCTGAACCTTGGTTGAAACGATAAGGGTATGGAAGAAGCTCCTGTACGAGGATTAAAGAAAGTTCTCATCATTACATATTACTGGCCACCTGCTGGAGGTGGGGGCGTTCAACGTTGGTTGAAGTTCACGAAATATCTTCGAGAGCACGGAATAGAGCCCATTATTTTTACGGCCCGTGGCGGGGAAGTCCCTGTGATTGATGCCAGTTTGGAAAAAGAAATTCCTGCCGGTGTTCGCGTCATTCGTCATCCCATTTGGGAGCCTTATTCCTTTTACAAAAAGTTGTTGGGGAAAAAGAAGAACGAACGGGTTTATTCAGGATTTATTCAAGATCAAAAAGCAAGCGGATGGAAACAAAAAGCGAGTGTTTTCATTCGGGGTAATTTCTTTATTCCCGATGCGCGCATGTTTTGGATTAGCCCATCGGTGAAGTTTTTAAAAAGATGGTTGAAGGATTATTCGGTTGATGCCATCATTTCAACGGGACCACCGCATTCCACCCACCGCATTGCTTTGCAGCTCAAAAGAGCAACGGGCCTTCCGTGGGTGGCCGACTTTCGTGATCCGTGGACCCAAATCGATTTTTACGATCAGTTGCATTTGACCAAATGGGCCGATGCCCGTCACAAAAAAATGGAGAAAGAGGTATTAACCGAGGCGGATGCCGTGGTGACCGTTTCTCCAAGTTGGGCCAAAGGCTTGGAATCGTTGGTCGATCGGAAAGTGGAGGTGGTGAACAACGGATTTGATCCGGAGGATTTTGATCGGGTTGCCGAGGTGGGATTGTCGCATTTTTCCATTTGCCACGTAGGAAGCATGAACGCCGATCGCAATCCTCTTGCTTTGTGGGATGCGTTACATCAGTTGGTTCGGGAAGACGAGCGTTTCCATCGTTTACTAAAAGTACGGTTGATTGGTCAGGTGGATTTGGCGATTGAGCAATCCATCCAAGAACGCGAATTGAATCAATATGTAGAAAAGGTAGCTTTCATGGCGCATGCTGAAATTCCAGCTCAGTTGAAGCAATCGGCGGTATTGTTATTACCGGTAAATAAAACTCCGAATATGGATGGGGTTGTACCTGGAAAGTTGTACGAATACCTTGCGGCAAAGCGTCCGGTGTTGGTGATTGGTCCGCCCCAAGGCGACACTGCCAATATTGTTGAAGCGGCCGGGGCGGGAAAGATTTTCGATTATTCGGACGTTCATAACCTAAAACAACAGTTGATCGCTTGGATGAATCAATACGAATCGGGAGCCTTATCGGTGAATCCGGAAGAAATTAACCGGTATTCCCGAAAATATTTGGCAGGAAAATTTGCCGAGGTGGTTTTGGGGGCTATTGATAATCAGCGTGTTATGGCAAAGTGAAAAAAAATTAAACTTTTTTTTCACTTTTTTTCGAGATGTTGGGTTACCTTTGAGGCCGTTAAGAATAAACAACGTAAACTTTAAAACACATTTACAATGAAAGCAATTCGCAATTTCGCAATCATCGCTGCTATGGCTTCTTTCGTAGTTGCTTGCGGTGGTAAAAAAGAAGAAGCTACTGAAGCTACAACTGATTCAGATGCTACTGAAATGCAAGCTGAAGAAGCAGCTCCTGCTACTGATTCTATGGCTACTGATTCTACAGCTGCTCCTGCTGCTGAAGCTGCTCCTGCTGCTGAAGCTCCTGCTGCTGCTCACTAATCAGTTATCACTGAAAAGAAAAGAAGGTCTCCCGTGGAGGCCTTTTTTTTGTGCCTTGGTTTTTATTGAAATGGACTTTTTAAAAGCTGAAAATAGGATTACCAACAACCCATCTTTTGGTTTTTTTGAAATTAGAATATGATTTTAAGGGAATAACACCAAGAAATGTTTTTTCGATTGAAGAAAAATTTTCCTTTCGACTTCTTTCCCGTCTACGCCCTTAACCGATGTATCTTTGTAGGGTCATACCACAATTTCTTGATTTTTTGATCAAGGATGGTATTCTCTTTTGAAAAATGGCCCTGTAGTTCAACGGATAGAACAAGCGTTTCCTAAACGTTAGATATGGGTTCGATTCCCGTCGGGGCTACTTTTTTCTTTTTCCCGTATCTTTCAGAAATGAAAACGCTAGTTTTTTTATTTTTCATCCCGTTTTTAGGTTGGAGTCAATCGATTATCCTGATTTCAAAAGACAAGAATCAAGAGATCAAAAATTGGGTTCATCGGGTTGATTCGAACTTCGTCACTGTAGAGTGCTACGGCTTGCCTAACGATTCTTTGGCCTTTTATATATCTCGTGCTAAAGGAATCATCATGGGTGGGGGAGAAGACATTCATCCACATTTTTACGGAAAAACGCATGAATTGAATCAATGTGGTCGGATTGACTCTTATCGGGACTCAATGGAGTATCAACTGTTGACTTTAGCTTATCGAAACCGAATTCCAACCTTAGGTATTTGTCGTGGAATGCAATGGTTAAATGTGGCTCACGGTGGGAGTTTATTTACGGATTTACCTTCAAATTTTCCATCAAAGATCAATCACTCCCAGTTGGGAAAGCGTGAAGTGCATCTTGTAAAACGCCGAACAAAAAACAGCGCTTTGTTTGAAGCCATGGGAGTTAAACAAGTCATGGTGAATAGTTCTCACCATCAAGCGATTCACCGGTTAAGTCAGAATTTTACCGCCGTAGGAGAATCTCCCGACGGGGTGATTGAAGCCATTGAATGGAAAGACCTAGAAGATTGGTTTGCTTTGGGTATTCAATGGCACCCAGAGCGTCTGTATAACGATCAATCCAATCAACTATTATTCCTTTTTTTGAAGGAACTCCAAAAGAAATAGCGACGAATTACTTTTTGTCGAACACCTGAATTTGGGCGTTTTCCGGAATGGATTTTAAATACTCTGGATAAGATCCTCCTTCAGGAATTAGAAGCAAATGGTAACGACCTCTATTTTTGATGTGATCTACGCTTTTTAGTGGAGCGTGTTCTCTCATGTAATAGGGAGAATAGTTATTCTGAGAGCACCAATCAACAACGCGTTGGGTGTTTTCTGTAATGCTTAGTTCGGGACCGCTGTGCATCTCAACAAAAAGCAAAGGTTTATGCTGAAGAATATCGCCTTTGATTCCTTTAAGTACGAATCCTTCGGCCCCTTCCACATCAATCTTGATAAAATTAGGGATAAAATCGCACTCTTTGCAGATCAAATCCACGGTTTTTTGAATAACGTAGTGCGATTTGCCGATGGAGTTTGAAGTTTTGGCAAATGATGCAAACATGGATCCTGCTGCATCGTACAAGCTAGAAAAAAATTGAATTTCTTTGTTGTCTTCTTCACCTACAAAGGCATTAACGAACGTTGCTTGACCGCTCAAACGATTGAAAATTAGATTTTCAGCACAACGGGAAAGCGCGTTAGGATTGGGGTCAACACAAATAATCTGATTGTTGGTGTTTAAAGTCATCAACATGGATGATTGGCCCATGTTACATCCAATGTCGAGAATTGCATCATGATTACGAGAAATGGCATACAACCACGCATCGTCCTTTTCATGTTTTCTGGAAAAAGCGCCTTTGGTTGCAAAAATTTGTTTCCCTAAAAATGGAGTAGTTTCTTTCTTGTGAATAATGATGCCTTTCGAGTACAACATGTTGTAAATTCGATGGCGGAAAGATTTACTGAAGATCATAACGTGGTGTTTCTTCAAAGATAGTAAATCATGAATGTTTCCCCAAAAATTAATCGTATTTACTAGGGATAAACCAGGGGAAACGATCGGTAAGATTAAAGCTAAGGCTCAATTGAAGGAAACGATCGCGAATCAAATTGGACTGAATCGTTCCTCGTTGTCCCATCTCTAAAGCCCAGGTTACCCCACTCAATGGGTTGTTTTTTTGACGATTCGCAAAGGTCATTCCCATCGTTATCGCCCATTCGTTGATATTTACCCCTCTAAACTGCATTCCGGTTTGGAACATTCTAAATCCGCCTCGGTAGGTAGATCGCTCCCAAAACGACTCTCCTTTGAAGGCGTTCGGAATGTAATACCCGCCAACATGAACTCCGTAACTTTGAGCTTGATACCCGGAATTTCCACCAAAGAATGAAGCATTACTCCAATCGTATCTTACGAAATCTGCTCCAACCATCCAATGTCGGAAATCTTCAAAAACCAATCCAATTCCCAAAGATGTGGGCGTGCCTATGGTTCCGCTACTATCTTTTTGGGTGTAACGAAATTGCAGAGTATCCTTCACATTAGTTCCTCCTAAAGCCGTAGTGGTGTATCGCACGGCTAAATATTCACGGGTAGTACGTAGAGACTGTCCTTGGTCGTATTTTAATCCAATGGTGGTTGAATGCAAAGAATTGGCCTCTTTCGACCACTTCCCCCAGGATGAATCACCCCAGAAAATACGGTATTGTGCACCCGCTGAAAAACTGAAATCACTAATGCGATATTGGTCACTCAGTCGCAAATTGAAGGCTCCGGCGGTGTCTGGGAAGATTACAAATTGCTCCCTGAAAATAGGTCCAAATA
>JAIYBD010000094.1 GCA_027488715.1 Bacteroidota bacterium
GCCATCGACTCAACCCGCGGAGGGTAGAGGAATCGGTTGGGGCCACATACGGCCATTGGGCATGGGAAGAAATGCTTCCCAAAAGTGCAATAAAAAAGAGGTTCCACTTCATGACACCAAGTTACCAAAATTGCAGAGGGAATCCTTTCAACAGCCTAAAAATGTTGGCTTTTTTTCGTGTGGATAAGCTCAATCGAAGGAACAAAAAGATACTATTGGAATCGAATCACAATACAATGACACTTTATGACACCATGAACAAAATACTTTAACACGTTGTTTTTATGTTATTTATGGATTTAGGATTAGGAAATTTAGGAAGTTTTACACGTAGAAAAAGCTGTGGATAAATAAATAGACAAAAAAAGTGGGAGGAAGTGTCACAGTTTGGGAAGAAGTGTTACCTTAGCAAAACGAAATAAACTTTTCATGGCGCACTTTTTAGGAGAATACAACGGTAAACTAGATCCGAAGAATCGGGTGGTGTTGCCGTCTGCTTTATTGAAGCAGATGTCTCCGGAAGCCATGAACCAAGTGGTTTTAAAAAAAGGGTTGGGAAAATTTCTGGTGGTTTATCCCCTGAATGTATGGTCGAACACCATTCAAGAAATTTCCAAAATCAACCAATTCAATCCTCAGGCTTCTGAATTTCGCCGTCGTTTTTTGATGGGCGCCTCTTCCCCCATGGAATTGGATTCGGCAAGCCGTTTCTTAGTACCGAAGAATATGTTGGAGCACGCCGGCTTGAAAAAAGAGGTGGTGCTTTTGGGAGATATCGATAAAATTGAATTGTGGGATCGTGAAGAATACGAGCGATACCTCCAAAATCCCGACATTGATGAGGCAGCCTTGGCGGCCCATGTGCTAGGAAAGGAGGTCAGCGGTGGCCACCTTTGATCTACCCTACCACATTCCCGTTTTGGCTCAAGCTTGTATTGACGGCCTCAACATCCGCCCCAACGGAACTTATGTTGATGTGACTTTTGGTGGGGGCGGACATTCTCGTATGATTTTGGAGCAGCTGGGAGAAAACGGACGATTGTTCGGATTCGACCAAGACCCGGACGCCCAACAGAACACCTTGAACGACTCCCGATTCACCTTGATTCCTGCCAATTTTGGTCATCTAAAGCGATTTTTAAAGTTGTATGGGGTGACCCAGATCGACGGATTGTTGGGCGACCTCGGCGTTTCATCCCACCAATTCGACGTTCCCGAGCGTGGATTCACCTTCCGAGCCGCACAGTCGCCCTTGGATATGCGCATGAACCCATCGGATGAGCTTACTGCGGCCGACATTCTCAATACCTATGAACAGCGGGAACTCACCAAAATATTCCGCGACTTTGCCGAATTAACCAATGCGTTTCAAGTGTCGCATGCCATTTTGTTTCAGCGGGAAGTTAAACCCTTTGAAACCGCTGGCGATTTGGTTTCGGCATTGGAAAGACAGGCTCCAAAAGACAAGTTGAATCAGTTCTATGCTCGCGTTTTCCAAGCTCTTCGCATGGAAGTGAATCAAGAACTTCAAGTCTTGGAAAACTTATTATTGCAATCAACCGATATTTTGAATGAATCCGGTCGATTGGTCATCATCTCTTACCATTCCTTGGAAGATCGAATGGTAAAAAATTACTTCCGTTCGGGAAATTTCGAAGGGAAAATAGAAAAAGATTTTTTCGGAAACGACATCCGTCCATTCCGCCCATTGAATGCGAAAGCGGTGGTTCCTTCCGACGAAGAGTTAATCGAAAATCCTCGTTCTCGAAGTGCCAAATTACGTATTGCTGAAAAGTTATGAGTTTAGAGAACGAATTTTTCGACGATGTTCAAAAGACTGCGCCTCAGCAACCGATGGCCGACGTTCCCCCTGTGGTCGAAGAAGACCACCATACGGAAAATGCAGCCCCAAAGAAAAAGCCAAAACGGATTTTAGATCCTGAAAACTACATCCAATTGGATTGGATCGCACGGCACGGAAAGTTCATGATCTTCCTTTTTTTCATTGTCATCCTTTACATTTTCAATAGTCATTACTCGGTAAAAACCCAATTTTCTATCAAAAAACTTGACGAAGAAATCAAAGAACTCAACAGCGAGTACATGATCTTAAAGTCGGAGATCATGAACCTCAGCAAGCAATCGGAAGTGGCCAAAATGGTGGAAGCCGACAGTTTGAAAATCATTACTACTCCGCCCATTCCTTTGGCTCCATTTCAACCTGAACAACCATGAGTACCAAGGAAAGCAGGAAAGAAATTGTAGTTCGGGCAAAAGTATTGTTCATTGCTTTTGCTTGCATTGGATTGGTACTTGTTGGCCGAACTTTCCAATTGCAATACATTCAAGGGAGCAAGTATCGCGCAATGGGTGAAAAACATGGAACCAAAACCATGGAAATCGAAGCCAGCCGCGGCAACATTTTAGCTGAAGATGGGCGTTTGCTGGCTACATCAGTCCCTATTTACGATTTACACTTCGATTTCGTGGCCATGAACGAGCAACTTTTCAAGGATTCCTTGGAATACCTCTCGAAAGGATTGGCCTCAGTTTTCCCGGAAAAAACGGCTTCTGAATTTCGTTCATTTATCGTTAACGGTAAAAATAAAAATAAGCGCTTTGCCCTGTTGAAGCGGGGTGTTACCTACCAACAACTGCAAAAGATCAAGGTTCTTCCCATCATCAATAAAGGAAGAAACAAAAGTGGATTGGTGGTAGAAACTCGCTATCGTCGGGAAATGCCATTCCGAATGCTCGCCAAACGAACCATCGGATACATTATTCCCGGTGTAAAACCCGTAGGAATTGAAGGCGCATTCGACAAATTACTGGCGGGGGCTCGCGGAAAAAGATTGATGCAGCGGGTAGCTGGAGGCCAATTGTGGATTCCTATTGACGTTGAATCCGACGTTGAGCCCATGCATGGAAAAGATATCGTTACCACCCTTCGGGTCGATGTGCAAGACGTAGCGGAAAGTGCCTTGGAAAAAGCGCTGATCACCCATAATGCCAAGCATGGCTGTGCCATCGTGATGGAAACCAAAACGGGTAAAATCATTGCCATGGCGAATCTTGGCAAAGACAATAAAACCGGTCAATATTCCGAAGATTTAAATTACGCCATTGGAGAATCGGTAGAACCAGGATCCACGTTCAAAGTTGCTTCTCTGTGCGTCGGATTCGAAAACGGGGATTTCGATCTTCAAACCAAGATCAACATGCACGGTGGTGCCTTTTCCATCTTAGGCCGCCCCATCAAAGACAGCCATAAGGGAGAATACGAAGGCAATGTTAAAAAAGCCTTGGCGGTTTCTTCCAATGCGGCCATTACCGAATTGGTTTACAACACTTACAAAAATAAAAAGAACCAATTCTATAAAACCATCGAGCAATTCCGACTAACCCAGCCCTTGGGACTTGAAATTGCAGGAGAACCCAAGCCTACTTTTCCAAATCCAAATGGCTCCTATTTCCATCCTCAAAGCTTGGTTTCGAACGCATTTGGTTATGAAATGAAGATCACACCTCTCCAATTGTTGGCTTTTTACAACTGCATCGCCAATCGAGGAAGATACATGAAACCTTATATGGTAAGTGAAATCCAGCAATTTGGAAAATCCATCCAAACGTTTGAACCGGTGGTTTTGCAAGAAAACACCATGAAGGCAGCTACCATCGATATGGCTTTTGAAATGATGCGAGCCGTGGTGGACAGTTCGTTTGGAACGGCCACCAAGGAACTCAAAAATCCATACTATTCCGTGGCTGGAAAAACGGGTACGGCGGTCATTTACGATGGAACTTCTACCGATGCTCCTCGAAAGTACCGAGCTTCTTTTGCAGGATTTTTCCCAGCAGATACTCCACTCTATTCTTGTATTGTGGTCATTACAGAACCTTCCAATGGGGCTTATTACGCAAGTGCCGTAGCAGCACCGGTTTTTCGTGAGATTGCCGATGTACTGATGGCTTGGGAAAAAAGTCGCCCGCAACCCTCAAAAATTGTTCAATACCCTACCAATCGGTATGCATTGTTGAGCGGAAGCACCAAGGCCATGAATTCCACTTTGAAAGCTTTTGGTTTCAACGCGCAATACGATGAAACTTCCAATTGGTCTACCGACTACTGGGATTCCATTGGAAAAGTACATCAATTGAAACCCAAAAACCAACGCAGCGGATTGGTACCCGACGTGTTGGGCATGGGATTAACCGATGCCATCTTCCTCCTTGAATCCCGTGGTTACCAAGTTATTCCAAAAGGGAGAGGAAAAGTTGTTGCACAAAGTGCCGCTGCCCATTCAAAGCTACCCCTTCGTTCAACCATTCAAATTGAATTAAAATGAAGCAATTAGTTGCCTTATTGAATCATATTGGTGCGCGTTGGAATGGAACGGATGCCCAAGTTTTGGAAATTACCACCGATTCCCGAAAGGCTGGACCCGGAGTCTTATTCGTTGCTATTTGTGGAACTCAGATTGATGCCCATCAATTTATTCCCCAAGTTTTGGAAACGGGCGCATGGGTATTGGCCCAAGAAGGAAAAACCGAACCACGAGATGGGATAGCTTTTGTTCCTTATCCCCAGCAAATTTTGGGAGAATTGGCTTCGGCCTTTTTTGATTTCCCTTCCAAACATCTGCACATGGTAGGAGTAACGGGAACGAATGGAAAAACAACCGTTGCTTCGGTCCTTTTTCAAGCGTGCACAGCCATGGGATATCCATGCGGATTGATCTCAACCGTTGAAAATCGAATTGGAAATCAAGTCATTCCAAGTACACATACGACTCCCGACCCCATTTCGCTTCAAGCGCTTTTGGCCAAGATGCGAGATGCTGGAATTAGCCATGTATTCATGGAAGTTTCTAGTCATGCCATTCACCAAAATCGCATTGGTGGGATCTCGTTTGAAGTTGCGTTGTTCACCAATTTAACCCACGATCATTTGGATTACCACGGCACCTTCGCCCATTACCGAGATGCCAAAAAATTGTGGTTTGACGGTCTTCCAAAGTCTGCAACAGCGATTGTAAACAAAGACGATAAAAATGGGATGGTGATGGTTCAAAATACCAAAGCCAAAATTCAATCGTACTCCTTGCACGGCATGGCCGATTATAAGGGTCGATTGAAAAGCATTGGTTTGGAAGGCATGGAGCTGGAAATTAATGGTATATCGGCATTTTTCCGACTCACGGGGGCTTTCAATGCGGCCAACCTCCTAGCCATTTATGGGGCAGGGATGGTTTTGGGATTTGATGCCGAAGAATGGATTCAAACCTTATCGGCAACTCCAGCTGCCCGCGGTCGGATGGAAACCTACGTATCCACCAACGACAAGGTGATTGGCATTGTGGATTATGCCCATACGCCCGATGCCCTCAAAAATGTATTGGAAACCATTCAGCAAATGCGGCATCCCAATCAAAAAATCCACTGTTTGGTTGGCTGCGGGGGAAATCGCGATGCCGAAAAACGTCCGATCATGGGTGCCATCGCCGCGGAACTATCCGACCGGGTGATCCTCACCTCGGATAATCCACGCTTCGAAGATCCACAATCAATCCTCGATCAAATGTGGGCGGGCATTGGTTTGCACCTTCAATCCAAGGTGCTGCGTTTGGCCGATCGCAAAGAGGCGATTCGCCTTGCGGTTTCGACTGCGGCGGCGGGGGATATCATCCTCATTGCCGGCAAAGGCCACGAAACCTACCAAGATATTCAAGGGGTTAAACACGATTTCGACGATGTTTCCCAGCTTCAACACAGTTTTCAAGAAATGAATCGATAACCAACATGCTCTACTACATATTCAAAACCCTCGATCAAATGGATGTTGCTGGAGCAGGAGCATTCAAATACATTTCCTTCCGCGCTAGCATGGCCGCTATTGTAGCGTTGTTGATCAGCCTTTTCATTGGTAAACGAATTATTCAAAAATTGCAAAAGAAGCAAATTGGCGAAATCGTTCGTGATTTAGGGCTCGAGGGACAACTCGCCAAAAAAGGGACACCTACGATGGGAGGAATCATCATTCTCATTTCAATTCTATTCAATATAATACTATACTATAATACATTCTATATTATTATTATTATTATTATTATTATTATTATTATTACTATTATTATTATTAGTAGTAGTAGTAGTAGTAGTAGTAGTAGTAGTAGTAGTATTAGTAGTATTAGTAGC
>JAIYBD010000180.1 GCA_027488715.1 Bacteroidota bacterium
ACACCCTTCATACTCTCTCGAACTTTATCCAACACTTCTTGGGTGCTTTTTCCATCGCGGTGAGCAAACTCAACAAAGGCAATGGAGATTTTTGATTTGTTCGATGCTGTAGAACGATCGCCCTCTTGAGGGTCGGTCGCACCCACGGCAACGTTGGAAATCACCGATTCTACCAATGGATTTTTCTTTCCGTTCTGCATACCAAGAACATTGTACACTTTTCCTTCCAGAATTTTGGTAATGGAATCGGTATAACGTTGGTCGGTTCCAACAGGAAGTTTGATGTAAACGTAGGTGAAATTTGGTTCCGCATTGGGGAAGAAATCGACCTTAGGCTTAACAATTCCAACTAAAACGATGGAGAAAACCAATAATCCTAAAGTGGCTCCCAACAATCCTAATGGACGTTTTCCAATCAAAGCCCAGGTAATCACCTGCTTGTATTTCTCTTGAACTTTCGGCCAAGCCTTGTTTTGGAATTTTTCAATGGTATGTTTCAATGCGTATTTATGCAAGAAGTACAATCCCATGAACACCAACATCAGGTTACCGAAAGCCAAACTTCCAGAAATATATCCGAGAATTGCAATAACACCCAAAACGATGGCCGTTTTTCGACTGCTTTTCTTACTTTTCTTCTTGAATTCTTCGGTCGTTTCGTCTTCGTGTGGTTTCATAAAATCAACCGCGAAAACGGGATTGATGATATAGGCCACAACGAGGGAAGCGAAAAGGGTAACGATGAGGGTAACCGGCAGGAAGAACATGAATTTACCGATGATTCCACCCCAGAATGCGAGAGGAACAAACGGAGCGATGGTGGTTAAGGTTCCGGCCAAAACGGGCACGAATACTTCACCAGCAGCGAGTTTGGCCGCCTTAACGATGGGCATTTTCCCATTATCAAATATTCGGTGGGTGTTTTCCACCACTACAATCGCATCATCCACCACAATTCCCAAAGCGAGAAGGAAGGAGAACAACACAATCATGTTCAAGCTAAAGCCCATGCTCGGGAAAAACATGAACGCCAAAAAGCAAGAAAGCGGAACCGATAAACCAACAAAAATGGCATTGGTAGCTCCCATGAAAAACATCAAAATGATGGTTACCAAAATGAAACCAATCACAATCGTGTTGATCAAATCTTTCAACGTAACACGGGTTTCGGTTGATTGGTCGCCGGTTAATACCACTTCCAATTCTCTGGGATAGGTTGAAACCTTCAATTCATCCATGATTCCACGAACTTTATCGCTGGCATCAATCAAGTTTTCACCGCTTCGTTTGATGATGTTTAAGGTGATCACATTCTTCCCGTTCAAACGAGCATAACTTTCTTGTTCCTTAAAACTATCTTTTACATCGGCAACGTCTTTCAAGTAAACCGTTGCACCGCTCATGGAGCGAAGCGCTAGGTTTTTGATTTGATCTACGGAAGTGAATTCTCCGGAAATGGAAACCGAACGTTTCATTCCATCCATATCCAAGTTACCACCGGAAATTCGCATGTTTTCGTAAGCAACGGCCATTTCCACATCGCGCATGGTCAAATTCGCCGCTTCCATTTTGTACATGTCAACATTGATTTGAATTTCACGATCCAAAGCACCTACCACATCTACGCGGGTAATTTCCTTCAACCCTTCAATTTTATCCTTGGCAACATCCGCGTACTTTTTCAACTTATTCAAATCGAAATCACCGGAAATGTTCACGTACAAAATGGGCATTTCAGAAAAGTCAACCTCCATCACCGATGGTTCCTTGGGAAGATCGGAAGGCAATTCAGAACGAGCTTTATCTACCGCATCTTTCACCTTCCTCTTGGCTTCTGCCACATCAACATCGGTATTGAATTCCACCATCACCATGGAAAAATCTTGAACCGAATTCGATGTAAGTTTCTTTACACCAGAGATTGATTTGATTTGTTTTTCCAATGGTTTTGAAACCAAGTTTTCAATGTCGCTGGGGGCAGCACCTGGATAAATGGTGGTCACATAAATAGTTGGAATCACCACATCCGGAAATTTCTCTTTAGGAAGCTTGATGTAGCTGAAAATCCCCGCTAATGTAATGATGGCGGTGATCACATAAATGGCCGTTTTGTTATCAATCGACCAACTACTGGGCTTAAATTCTTTTTGAGTATCTTTCATCGCTCTATTCCTTAAAAAGCAATTTGATCACCGTCGTTCAACTCTTGGAATCCAGTTGTGATCAATTGATCGCCTTCTTGTAAACCCGATTTAACTTCGGTCATTCCATTGTAGGTTGCTCCAACGCTAACCATTTTCTTTCGGGCTATCATTTTTCCATTTTCCTTCACTGCAACCAAAACAAAAGAACCTTCCTCATTGGATTGAACGGTGTTAACTGGAACAACGACTGCATTTGAATTGGAGTAATCGGTAATTTTCAATACCGCAATCATGTTGGGCTTCAAACCTGAAATATTGGTCACCGAAGCTTCTACTTTGATGGATCGGGTCATCGGATCAACAACACCGGCAACATAGTTAACGGTTGAATTGGTCGATGTTTTCAAATCAGGGAATTCAACGCGAACGGAATTTCCTGCTTTTACTTTGGCCAAATACGTTTCTGCGAGGTTAGCGGTAACTTTCAATCCCGAGAAATTCACCAATCGAATGGCGGGAAAGCCTGGAGCTGCCACTTGTCCAACTTTGATGAATACATCGTCCACAACCCCATTGAACGGAGCACGAATGCGGTACATATCCAACTGCTCATTCAAGGTGGTTAACTTTTTCTCCAGCGCTTCTTTGTTGTTTTTTGCGCTCAGGAATTGTACTTCAGAGCCGATTTTCTGATCCCACAACGATTTTTGTTTTTCGTACAAATCGGTTGCAAAACGCATCTGTTGCTTCAATTCTTCTACTCCTGCTGACATGGCCGAGTTGTCGATTTCTGCTAAAACTTGACCTTCACGCACGTTACTTCCTGGAGTTACGTAAACACGAGTTACCATTCCTGGAACTTTTGCAGAAAGGTTGGCATTTTTATCGGCATCCACTTTTCCCATCACGTCGATGTAATTGGTAAACGAAGCTGTTTTAACTTCGGTAACCGAGATCAAGGTCGACTTTCCTGAAGCTTTCACTCCGGTATCGAGCTTGGCCAATTCCATCTCCAACTTTTTAATGTCGTCGTTCAGGGTTGTTACTTCTTTTTTCTTTGCGGCCAACTCGGCTTTTACTTCTTCCAATCGAGAGCCGCCGCCGCAAGAGGCCAATACCACTACAGCGGAAAGGGCGAAAATGAGTTTTTTCATATTTTTTGTTCGTTTATTTTCCTAATGCTTTTTTCAATTCAAGTTGTGAAACCAACACTTCATACACGGCATTTAAATAATTTCCGTTGGCGTTGGTTAATTCAGTTTCTGCTTGGGTATATTCAAACGATGATCCAACGCCTGCCTGAAACTTTTTCAAGGTTGTTTGATAAATCGTCTGAGCCAAATCTTTGCTGGCTTGTTGTTGTTTCAACATGGATTTGGAAGAAGTGTATTTCACTTGAGATTGAGCTGCATCCAAATTGGCGGCATTTTCGAAATTCAATCGATCGTTTTCGGCCTTTTCGCGATTCAAACGGGCCTGTGCACGTTGGGCCTCTTTTTTCAATCCATCGAAGATGGGAACTTGCAAGCCCAAGGCCCAATAGTTGGAAGGAATAAAGCGGTTATTGGGTGGTAGATTCCCTTCAAAAAAGTTAAATTCAGAACGATAACTGGCGTATTGCTGATTCATCACAAAAGCTAAAGAAGGCAAATACGACATTTTATAACGCTTTTCATCCAACTTCAACAAATCAATCTGCTTTTCCAACAACTTAAATTCTACACGATTGTTGATCGATAGCGTTTCCTTGGAATAATCTTGGTTCAATTCGGCCATCAATTTTTCCAATTGATCCGATAATACAATGGGTTCCTGAATAGGCATACCCATTTGAAACTTCAACAACTTTTCCGTGATATCAGCTTGCATTTTCAATTTAGCCAATTGAATCTCTAAATTGTTTTTGGTTAGGGTTAAACGATCTACGTCCAACTTTTCAATCAATCCTTGTTGGTTGATGGCCGTAGTTTGCTCCAAGGTTTTGCGAATAGAGGTTAGGTTCCCTTCCAACATTTTCACATTTTCCTTCATCAACAATGCCAACAAATAGGCTTTGGAAACATTGTTTTCGATCTCGATGGTGGAACGATTTTCCAAAATCTCGTACAAACTAACCACGTCGCGAGAAGCTTGCAATCCCACCAAATACGAACCGTCGAACAGCAATTGGGTTAATTGAATGTTGCTGATTGCCGTGTATTTCTGGGCAAACGCCAATTCAATAAACTCATCACCTCTTGGAGCTCCGGGCGGTAAAAAATTATTGGTAAAATTGGGAATAATTTGCACTGGAATACGCATGTTCTGCATAAAATTTCCAGAAGCATTCACCTGAGGCAAACCAATCGCCTTGATTTCGTTGACCTTTTCTTTCGACAATTGCACGTCTTTTTTAGCATTGTCAATGGTGGGGCTATGCGCCATGGCATAGCGAACGGCCTCCTGAAGAGTAAAACTCTTTTCTTCGGCGAAGATGAATATCCCGCTAAAGCAAAGAACCACCGTGGTAACAAACAATCGTTTCATGATCATTATTGATATTTTTGAGCTGTTTTTTTCAAGTATTCAAATCCTTTTTCCGAAGCGATTCCATGCAAATGATAGTGAATCATTTCGCGATGGATTTCGGATAAGGTTAATGGCTGATTGGGATATCGTTTACCTCCCAAAAGTTCATCGGCCAAACTGGTGTAAAAACTGGCGACCAATGGAACATTGATGGTATCACGATAGTAACCGGCTTTGATGCCACGTTCCAAATTTTGACGAATAAGTTCGAAAACGAAGGTGGACTTATGTGCTTCTAACAAATTCCAGGCATCCTGATGGTACTTCTGTAAATCGTGAAGCAGTGCAGGATGCATCGATTGCATTTGAGGTGCCATGCATTCCGTAAACTGAATGAACTGGGCCATGGGATTTTCCGACTCTAAATTAAAAACCTCAGTTGCTGATCTTTCCATAAAATCAATATGCGCCTTCAACACCGCTAATACCAAGGCATTTTTATCCTCGAAATGCGCATACAAGGTTTTTTTGCTGATTCCCAATTCCCGGCACAAATCATCCATCGTTACCGAACGAACCCCCAAACGGATGAAAGTTTCACCCGCTTTTTTCAAAATAGATAGATACGTCTCGTTCACGGCGCAAAAGTACACACAAAAAACGACGGAAACTATCCATCTTTAAAAAGTTTCCTCAGTTTAACAGTTTTTTAAAACTGAATTTCCCAAATCACCGGAAAATGATCGCTCAAGTAACGATTTGCCAACATAGGACGCAAAATTCGTGCTTTCCGTTTTTGCCCAACCCGAAAATCAAAAAGAATGTGATCGATGATGGGGCCGCTTAAAACCGTTGGATTGAACGTGGAATAGGTGTATTCCTTTGAACCAAAATCTTTTCGAGAATTCTCCCAATTTCGAAAGCCCCAAAAAGCCGAATCTGTTAAATCAGCATTGAAATCGCCCATCAAAATATGTTTTCCTTTCGGAAAAATTTCCTTCATTTTTCGAAGCATCAATGTTGCGCTTTCCTTTCGAGCAACCGCCCCAATATGGTCGAGGTGCGCATTAAAAACAGAAAACGTTTCTCCATTGGAACGATTCTTCAAAATCACATAAGTGCAAATCCGAATGCAGGCAGCGTCCCAACCCAATTCAGGACGATCTGAATTCGGTGCCAGCCAAAAGTGTCCGGAAGACACCTTTTCAAATCGATTTTTGTTGTAGAAAATCGGCGCGAATTCGCCCTTTACTTTTCCGTCATCGCGTCCAACACCCACCCACTCGTATTTCCGATCTTCGGCATTGAGTCCGAATTCCAATTCCTTGAGTTGATCCACCAGTACTTCTTGAAATCCGATGATATCGGCGTTTTGGTTGGAAACGAAACGAATCAGCTCCCCTTTCCGATTTTCCCAAGCATCCACCCCGTCGGCGGGATTGTTGTACCGAATGTTGTAGGTGAGCAATCGAACCCACGAGGGCGATTGTGCAGAGAGTTGCGCAGCAACAAGGCAGAGGAAAGAAAGGGAAAACCAACGTTTCATGCTTAAAGCTAAGGCATTGGCACGGACTTTGAAAAGGCCTAAAAAAAATAAAATGATGAAAAAATTCGTTTTGGCCTTTTTCTTCTTGCTCTCGGCCGCCTCCACCTATTCTTCCAAGCCCATTCAAGAGCTGCGAAATTTACCGAACAAAGCCTTTGATTATGGAGAAACTTTAAAATATCGAATTCACTACGGTTTCATCGATGCGGGAACGGCCACCCTAAAAGTGCTTCCGCAGAAAAAAGTAAAAAATGGTCGCCTCTGTTACCACATCGTAGCGGAGGGCCGTTCGGTTTCGGCTTTTGATTGGTTCTTCCGCGTTCGCGATCACTTCGAAACCTTGGTCGACCAGCAGACGTTAGCGCCCCACACCTTTTACCGAAATACCGACGAAGGTGGCTACAAAATCAAGCAAACGGTGTATTTCGATCAGGAAAAGGCCCTTGCGCATTCCGACACCCGTAATTTCATTCCCATTCCACTTTATGCGCAAGACATCATCAGCGCTTTTTACTACGCCCGCACGTTGGATTTATCTCACTTGAAAATTAACCAATACTACAAATTCCCTGTTTTTCTAGACGATCAAATCTATCAGGTAGGGTTCAAGTATTTGGGTAAAGAAAAGATCACCACCGAGGCCGGCACCTTTTCTACCTTGAAAATTCGTCCGTTACTGCTCACCGGCAGGGTATTTTCCGAAGAGGAAGGCATGACCCTTTACGTGAGCGACGACGACCGAAAAATCCCCATCGAATTGAAAGCCGAAATATTGGTTGGATCAGTAAAAATGAGTTTGGTGAAGGGGTGAGTATTGATTTCGAGCATGGATCGGTGCATCTTTATAAAACCTTTATGTGGTAAGCATTAACTTTGAAAGAAAAAATTGATTCTCCGTAAGTCTCATCATTTACGACCATTTTTACTGAGTATTTCCATCGTTACGGCAACGTCGATGCTTTGTTTTTTATTCGTTGATTTTATTGGATATCGAACAGTGGCCTTGATCTTGTTGTTAGCTGTATCGGTTAATGCCATTTTATTTGAAATTCTTCCTGTTATCATTTCGGCATTTTTGAGTGCCATGATTTGGAATTTCTTTTATATTCCTCCCATTTTCACCTTTCATATCAGTACAGCAGAAGACGGATTAATGTTCTTGATGTACTTTGTTATTGCCTCAATTAATGCCGTATTGACGACCAAAATCCGAGAAATTGAAAGAAAACGGAGGCTCGATGAGGAAAAAATAAAAACGATTGAGCTGTATAATACGCTTTTAAATTCCCTGTCCCACGAATTAAGAACTCCGGTTTCAACGATCATTGGCGCGGTTGACACCCTGAAGGAAAGCAAATCGCATTTATCGGAATCGATTCAATTCGAATTGCTTTCTCAAGTTGACATGGCCAGCCATCGACTAAACCGTCAAGTTGAAAATCTTTTGAACATGAGTCGTCTCGAAAGCGGTACATTAAAACTCAATTTGGACTGGTGTGATTTGAATGAACTATTGTTTTCCATTGTCCAAAAGTTGTCAGAACACCATCGAACCCATCACATTGTTTTCAATGCCAACGAAAATTCAGCACTGATAAAATTAGATTCTGGGTTGATGGAACAAGTTTTTCATAACCTCATCTACAATGCCTTGTTGTATACACCTGATCACTCAATCATTCAAATTGAAGTTTCTCATCAAACGGATCGAGGGGTAATTACCATTGAAGACAACGGAAAAGGAATTCCAGAAGATTTGAAAAAATCTGTTTTTGAAAAATTTTATCGTTTGCCCAAAAGCAAGGCAGGTGGCAGTGGTTTGGGCTTGAGTATCGCAAAAGGATTTATTGAGGCCCACCATGGAACCATTGAATTGACAACCAACGAAAATGGTGGATCAACCTTCACCATCATACTTCCTGCTGAAATTTCATTCATCAATCAACTTCACCATGGCTAAGGAAGAAATTTTAATCATCGACGATGAGCCACAGATTCGAAAACTACTCGAAATCAATTTGGAGAGCCATGATTACAAAGTGGCACAAGCCGCAACAGGTCAAGAAGGAATCATCATGGCTGCCAATCACCCACCGGATCTGATTTTGTTGGACCTTGGATTACCAGATAAAAACGGGCATGTGGTTTTGACCGAATTACGGGAGTGGTACAACCATCCTATCATTATTCTTTCTGTTCAAAACAGTGAAATGGATATCGTGAATGCTTTAGACCACGGTGCTACGGATTACCTATCGAAGCCATTTCGAACCGGTGAACTTTTAGCACGCATTCGTTCATGCCTTCGCCGCAAAAATCAGGACGAAAAAAATGGAGCAATGATTTTCGGGCAATTAACAATAGACCTCGTTGCCAGAACAGTAAAGCGAAACGATGAAATCATCAAGCTTACTTCCACCGAGTATAAGCTGCTTTCCATCTTTGCTAAAAATGAAGGAAGAGTGTTAACACATCAATTTTTACTCAAAGAAATTTGGGGCATTGGCTATCAAAATGACACCCAATACCTCCGAGTTTTTGTTCGTTCTCTTCGAAAAAAAATTGAAGAAAATCCAAACCAACCTAAACACATCATTACCGAGAACGGAGTTGGTTACCGTTTTTGCTAGATCGATTCATTTTCTTTATGAAATCTTTATTCTTTCTAGATCTACTTTAACAATTTGATTATCGGCTCTGAAAGACTTTTGCATCTTCAATCATCGATGCATGAAAACGAAAAAATCCTCTCCTTTTTACAAAAAAAACTCTTCCTTCCAATTGAATATTCAACCTTTCAAAAAACATTTTTTGAGGGCAATTTCTTTCTTTTTGTTTTTCTTCATTACCATTCTTTCCCAGGGTGAAGAAAAATTCAGCATAAAAGAAACAAATCGAGGATTTCATGTCCATAAAAAACTCAACGAAAAACCGAGTAAACTATTCACAAAAGGCCTAAATGAATCCTTAACTGATTCTTTGTTAAAACCAACCGAAAAGGAACCGTTTGAAGGATTGGATATGACTTGGCAAAACGGAAGTGATCGAAGAACTGAAAGCATTTGGAAGGATTTAAAATACTTCACTCCCAGTATTTTCATGGACATGAATTATACTTACTCCTTCAATAATCCGATCGACAATACCGTGGTTGGATCTACGGCCCTAACCCGAAACAATGAAACCCAGCTTTCTGCTCTACACTTTGGCGGAGACTTTAAATACAAGGGAGCCAGAGCCAGAATTATGACTCAATTCGGAACCAGATCGCAAGTAGTGCCTCGCAACGATTTGAGCCCTTACCGTGGCCAATATCAATTGGCAAACGTCTACCGATACTTGAGTGAGGCCTATACCGGAATAAAAATAAAAAAATGGTATGGGATCAAC
>JAIYBD010000037.1 GCA_027488715.1 Bacteroidota bacterium
CCTTCGAAGCTCAAATTGAAGAAGAATCGGGGTGGCGCTACATCAAAACCACCACCCATACCAACGATCAAGACGCGCAAAAAGCATTTGAAGAGTTTTCCACCGAATGGTACCCCATCATCGCCGAAAAAGCTCACCAACTTAATCAAAAGCTACTTCAGTGTCCCTTCATTTCCGAATTCCAAGAACCCGGATTCCAACGCTACCTCCACGATATCCAAAAACAAGTACAACTTTTTCGGGAAGAAAACATCCCCATCGAAACCGAGTTGAGAATGCTGGGAAATGAATACGGAAACATCATGGGAACCCTGCAAGTGGAACACCAAGGCCAAACCCTCACCCTTCAACAAGCCGCCAAATTATTGAAGGAAAACGATCGGGCCCTGCGTGAATCCATCTACCGAAAAATTGGAGCGGCCCGACTTGAAAAACGCGATCAATTGAATCAGCTGCTCAGTAAAATGATTCAACTACGTCACCAAATGGCCCTCAATGCCGGTTTCCCTAACTACCTCGAATACAAATTTGTGGAACTCGGCCGAACCGATTATACCTCGGCCGATTGCCTACAATTCCACCAAGCGGTTGAAGTTGCCATCGTTCCCATCAACCAAACCTTTACCCAAAAACGGAAAGAGCAACTCCAACTCGACGTTCTTAAACCGTGGGACATGAAGGTCGATCCACTGGGAAGAAACCCGCTCGCCCCATTCAAAACGGCGGATGAACTGATCGAAAAATCGAAAAACCTCTTCCGCCGCCTCGACCCTTCCATGGCCGATTGGCTGCAAACCATGGAAAATCAACATCGCCTCGATTTGGAAAGTCGAGCCAACAAAGCCCCGGGCGGATATCAATATCCCCTCCCCCATTCCGGAATTCCCTTTATCTTCATGAATGCCACAGGAACCATGGCCGATTTATCCACCATGGTGCACGAAATGGGACATGCCGTGCATACCCAATTGGCCAATTCACTTCCCACCATCTACCAAAATCCACCCATGGAAGTAGCCGAACTGGCATCCATGAGCATGGAATTGATCACCATGGATCTTTGGGATGAATTTTTTGGGACGGAAGACCTTCTGCGAGCCAAAGAAGATCAATTGGAAGATGCCATCGGCATGTTGCCGTGGATTGCTCAAGTTGATGCCTTCCAACATTGGCTTTACCTCCATCCCAACCATACTGCCGAAGAACGTGAAGCCCATTGGCAGACGTTAAATCAACGATTTGGAACCGGGTTGGTTGATTTTACCGGATTCGAAGTGTTGCACAACATTTCTTGGCAAGGGCAGTTGCATATTTATGAAGTTCCATTCTATTACATTGAATACGGATTTGCCCAATTGGGTGCCATCGCTCTTTGGAGAAATTATCTTTCCAACCCAAATGAATGTTTAGAAAATTATAAAAAAGCGTTGGCCTTAGGAAACACTCACAGCATTCCCTACGTTTATGAAACAGCTGGAATATCTTTCAATTTCTCTCCTGATTACTTGAAAGAATTAGCCAACTTCGTTTCTCAAGAATTTCAAAAAATCAAATCATGACCCATTCTGAAGACATTCACCAACTCTTGGCAACCAAAAGTTCTTTAAAACAACGAACCCACCGGAATACCATCGAAGTATTTCACAGGATGAAAAAGGTATTGGAATCCATCGCCAAGGAACAACACGATAAAATTAAAGGTGTTGATGCCTACGTTCCCGTAAGCTATCAATCCAGAAGTCAGTTCGAAGCCCAAATTCAGTTTTCCGGCGATGTTCTTTTACTTCAACAACACACCAATACCTTTACCTTTCCATCTGATCACCCCATCCACCAAAATCCTTACGTTAAGGCCAACCCCGATCATGCCTATGTGGGTGTAATTCGCATCTACAATTTTTTAGCTGATTCCTTTAAGTTTTCAAGGATGAATGATATGGGGTATTGCATCGGGCGCATTTTTGTGAATGCAGAAAATCAGTTTTTCATGGACGGAATGCGACCTTTCTCATTCCTATATGAAGAGTATGGCAGCAAAGAACTAACCGATGATGTGATCAAGGAAATTTTAGAAATGGCCATGAAAGGCGCCATTTATGATGAATTGACCGTGCCACCTTTTGAGCAAGAACAGTTTATTTCCATCGGAGCAAAAATCTCCCAAGACGGAAATATTCTAATTGCCACCTCAAAACGGGTTGGTTTCCCCTACACCGATGCCACCGATTGATCAATTATTGCTATCTTGAGGGCATGAAATGGCTTTTCATTTTTTGCACCGGCTTTCTCCTACCAACGTTAGGATTCGCTCAAGTTTCCGACGCGTTTACCGACAATAATTTCACCGCAAACCCAACTTGGACTGGTGAAACAACCAAATTCCAAGTCAGCAATCAAAAGCTTCAACTCAATGGCTTATCGGCCAGCGATACGGCTTTTTTAGAAACTTCCAATGCCGTATTTAGGAATACGGAATGGAGCTTTGTGGTTCAACTCAATTTCGCGCCCTCCGATAATAATTTATTGAGGGTGTATTTGATGTCGAACACCGCCAACCTAAAAAGTCCTTCATTGCAAGGTTACTACCTTAAAATGGGCGAAAATGGCAGTGCAGACGCCCTTGAATTGTACCGTCAAAACGGCCCAACGCACACCTTGGTTACCCGAGGAACGAATGGCCGTTTTGCCAATCCCCAACAAATCGGGGTAAAAGTAGTAAGAGACTCCCTCGGAAATTGGGAACTCTATACCGACACCTCCCTCACCTCGGGCTATCAATTGGAAATCACCGGATTTGATTCGACCTATCAAACGACTCAATCGTTCGGATTTTGGTGCAAATACACCACCTCCAACAAATCCAATTTTTACTTCGATAACGTTTATGTAGGTCCTGAACGTATGGATACGGTTCCTCCAAAAGTGGTTGGTCTTTCCCTCACTTCCCCCACTTCCATCACCGTTTTATTGGATGAAAGCGTTACCCAAGCCACGGGCGCTTCAACCACCAACTATTTTGTTGATCAAGGCATCGGATTTCCAACATCGGCTACGCTTTCGGCCTCAGCCACCGAGGTAACCTTAACCCTACCCTCGGCCCTTCCGAATTCAACCCTTTGCTCGCTCACGGTGGGCCGATTGTCTGACCTAAAAGGCAACCTAAAACCCA
>JAIYBD010000132.1 GCA_027488715.1 Bacteroidota bacterium
CAAAATTCAGCTATGGTGAAAAACATGGCTGAAAAAGCAGCTGTTGCCAATTACGGAGATCCGTTACTATCCATTTTTGATTTAGCGGAAGAGTGGTCCAACCAACCCGAATTCTGGAATAAATACCAAGAACAAACAGGTTGGATGGCATGGCTCGAAGAAAAATATTTTAAAGAAAAATTGATTGGCTTTGAAATCGTTGATTTTAAAGATAGCCTCGTTTCTGAAATTAAAGTAGATCTTCAAGAAGGGTATAAAACTCAAATATTTCAAGTCCAAATACCACGAAAAGACACATTGGGAATTTGGATTTCCATGGAAAGAAAAACTACTCCGGCACTTTTATTTGAAGAATCACAACAAACTGGATTATTCGCTCCCGAGGGCATCACCATGGGTGTTTTCATTGACGAAATGCTGCAACAATCCCAAGGCAAAGCATTGCTTTCTCCATTTTGGAAGGAAAATATTCAGCAGTTTCAAAATGACCAGCAGTTTTTGTTCAAAACCTCCAAAAATGGAAATCGACAAACCATCGCCATCATGGCCTTCGATTTCGTCATCGTTTTTTGGTCAAAATTCATTTGGAGTATCATCATTGCCATCGTCTCGATGACGATTTCTAACATTTCAGGGTTTAGACAGCGTTGGAAAACCGAAAAAAGGTTCAAAATCCAAGGGGTAGTCCTTGGATTGGTGTTGGTATCTGCCGTTATTTTTTCTGCATACTCCATCCAAATCTCAAAAAAGCAATTCCACGATGAAATACTTCGAAGTAAGCTCAAAGAAATAGAAAAGTTTTCTGTGCAACTTCGGAAAATTTTAGTGAATTCCGACATTAACGACCCTACAACCCAAATTCGATTGAATCGATTAAGTCGAATTTGGGAGGTCGATTTTCGACTGACCAACGAGAAACACACTTCTGTTTTTCAAACTTTTTTCATGGAACAACCCATTCAATTTGTCGAAAAACAAAGTTTGCATGAAAATGAGTATCAATTGAATCATCAAAACATTCGAAGCATTGAATACCTTATCCAGCTCCCTGAAAAAAACTATTTTTTTGAATGGTTTCTTTTCAATGAAGACGCTTCTCAAAGCCAAGAAAATATTGGAAAGATGATCCATTTTTTAGCCACCATCATGGTTATTTTAATCGGATTTTCATGGTTGGTAGGCAATTGGTTGATTCGACCATTCATCACCTTAAAAAATCAATTGATTGTATCAGGAGATGAATCGTTGATTTGGAAAGACCAGGATGAAATTGGCCAATTGGTTCATGCCTACAATGAGGTTTTGAATAAGGTGAAGAAACAGGCTCAGTCGTTAGCAGATCAAGAAAAAGAATTGGCATGGAAAAACATGGCGAAGCAGGTTGCTCATGAAATTCGAAATCCACTAACTCCCATGAAATTGCAATTGCAACTCCTCGACCGCATGCCCGATGGTGAAAAGAAGCAAGAGCAATTGCAGAAAACCATTTCCATTTTATTCGAACAAATGAATTCTTTGGAGCGAATATCCACCGAATTCTCAACTTTTGCCAATTTCCCGGAGCCGAAGTTGGAACCCATGAATATTGTTCCAGTGATTCAAAGTGCCATCGATTTGTACTCAACCCAAGCGATTATTTCCTTCGCTCATCCTGAAATAGTTCTTCTCCGCCTTGATCGCGAAATGATGATGCGAGCCATCGGAAATTTGATTAAAAATGCGATTCAGGCCTACGGTGAAAATTCTGCGTCTGGAAATATAACGTTGTCATTGTCCGTTGAAAACCAAGAGGCAACCTTAAGAATAGAAGATTGGGCTGGTGGAATACCCGAAGAAATTCAATCTAAAGTTTTCCAGCCCAATTTTACCACCAAATCTTCAGGCATGGGCCTCGGACTCTCCCTCGTTCAACGTAGCATGGATGGGCATGGGGGAAGCATCGAAATCCTCAATAAACCAACAGAAGGCTGTATTTTTCTATTACGATTCCCATTGAGCAATGAAAGCTAAAGTTTTCTTATCGCTCATATTGTCCATCCTTTTTTTTATGGGGTTTTCCCAACCCCTTACCACGCATTTTCAACAATGGTATACACCTTCAAAAAGTGTATCACTTGGATTTCAACCCGTGTATCCATCATCGGTCAAAATCCATTGGAAATCCAACGATACCGTTCCGTGGACTTACCATTGGAGGTCGCAATCCATCGAGTTTGAAAGCCTACCCAAAGATTCTTTTCAAATTTCGTATTCCATTTTGGTTTTTGAAAAATTTAGCCAACACCGGAACCTTTACAATCCCATAGTGGATGCTACAGTAAAAAGTGGAGAAAATGACATCGATTACTATGGGAATTTGAAAAAATCAGGAAGTATTGGTCGAGGGATTTCTTTGGGGAATTCTCAAAATACCACGGTACAATCATCGTTAAACCTTCAAATGGAAGGACAAATCCATCCTAAAATAAATCTAAAAGCTGCGTTGACCGATCAAACGACGCCGTTTCAACCTGACGGCACAACGCAGCGAGTTCAGGATTTCGATCGTATTTTTATTCAGCTCAAAATGCCCAAATCTGAATGGCGGTTTGGTGGATTAGATCTTCAAATAGATTCAGGGTATTTCCTAAAAGTACAACGTAATATCAACGGTGTTCAAGCCAAAAATACCCAAGAAATAAAATCGGGCATTTTCGAAACCCAAGCATCCATCGGAATTAATCGGGGGAAATTTAGTAGAAATACTTTTTTTGGTGAAGAGGGAATTCAAGGGCCTTACCGCTTAACTGGAAATGAACAGGAAAAGTTTTTAATTGTCCTTGCCAACAGTGAAAAGGTTTATTTGGATGGCAAATTACTGTTGAGGGGACAAGATTTGGATTACACCTTTGATTACAATTCGGCCGAGATTCGTTTTACCCCTAAAAACCTCATCACCAATCAATCCCGAATCATTGTTGAATTTGAATACCTCAACCAATCCTACCTGCGATTGAACCATGCGGCCGAAATCAAATATCAAAATCGTTTCTCAAAAATCACGTGGAATCATTATCAAGAAGCCGATCAAAAATATCAGTTTTTGCAGGGAGCTTTGGACAGCAATTGGATAAAAAAAAAAAAAAAAGTGGGTAATCAGGTAGATTTGGCCCAAATCAATGGGGCTACCTTAGCAAACTTCCAACCCAATTTGGTTCTCTACGAGAAAAAAGATAGCTTGGGCTATCGGGATGTGTTTGTTTTTTCCCAAGATTCATCTAAAACTCTGTTCCAAGTCACTTTTACGTTGGTGGGCGAGGGCAGAGGACATTACGTGATCGGCCCCAACGTTCAAAATGGACGAACGTATTTGTGGAAAGCGCCCAATGTGATTGGAAATGATACGGTTTTATTGGGCGCTTATGAACCCATTGTTATCCCAGTCGCTCCCCAATCCAAAACCATGGAAACCGTAACTTACCAATTTCAGTGGAGGAAATGGAGCATGAAACAAGAATTGGCCCTAAGTATTTTCGATGGAAATACCTTCAGCAAAATTGGCAATTCTTCCAATGTTGGGTTTGCTAGTTCAACCTTTATACAACAACAAGATTCCATAATGGCGTTTTCCAAGAAAATGTATCTTAAACATACCATTAGTCACGAAGTCTTGGATTCTGGTTTCACGATTTTTCAACCTTATCGTACTGCTGAGTTTAACCGAACTTGGAACACGCCCAAGCAATACTCTGGCGGAAAAGAGCGCCTATCCCGAATTGAAAGTGAGGCTAAATGGAATCAATTTCAGATCATCCGAGTGGGATATTCCCGATTAAACTGGGATCAATTGATAGGAAACACGTGGGATTTCCAATCATCACTTCAAAATCAACGATGGAATTTGAAGCAAAACTGGAAATGGGGAAAGCAACAACTTGGGGCAGATTCATTGGGGACCGTTATTCAGGGTAACTCAGAATTGGATTTCAAAATTTCAAAAAGAAACAAATACTCTCCTTTCATAAAAACGCAGTATTTATTGGAACAAAGCACTTGGAAAAAAGGCAATTTGCTTTTCATTCCTTTCGCGTTCCAAGAAATTTCTTCCAAGGTTTACTGGAGCCGATTATCTACGAATTTCTTTTGGCAATGGGGGAATCGGAAAGATATTCAGCCTGGATCACAAGATTTTTTGAATGAACAAAACGCTCTATTCAGTAACATCGGTTTTAGTAATAGGGGGAATCAGTTTCAACTGCAATGGAGGGAATTAACGCTACCCCAAACGTTGGAGAAGAATCAAAGTTTAGCCTTTCAAACAGAGGGGAAATTTGATAAGTGGAATGGGGCAGTGAGTGGGCAGTGGTTTCAACAGAGTACATCGGGAAAGACGCCAAGGCGAGATTTTACCTTTTTGCCCGTTGCTCCTGGGGTAGGAACACATCAGTGGAACGATTACAACCGCAACGGTATTCAAGAGCTGAACGAATTTGAACTCGCTATTTTTGCAGATAGCGCCAGGTACATTAAACTTTTGCTACCTACAACTACGTATTTGGATGTTTTTCAATCCAAATCCAACCTTCAAGTTAATCTTCAACCGGGATTGTATTTTCATCAGAATTGGATGAAATCCATTTATTTTTCAACGCAATTGCAGCAAGATCGACAAACCTGGAAACAGAGTGGTTGGGTAGGTTTGATTCCACAGTTGGAGTTTAATGCCCAAAATTCGCCATCTTTTCAAAGTCAATTTCGCAATACGTTGTGGATTAATCGAAATCACCCAAAATGGGGCTTGGAGTTGAATCACCTTGAAAATCAATTGGGACATTGGAGTAATAATGGACTTGATCAGCGAAAGGGTTCAGAAACGTACGGAATTGGTCGTTTTATCTTAAATAAAAAAGTACAGTTGCGCGGCAAGGGAGGAATTCAACACGTCACTCAAACATCTGAGTTATTTCCAGAAAGAACCTTTTCCTACCGTTCCTGGGATGCCGTTCCAGGTTTTCAGATTCAGATCAATGCTAAGATGCGTTTGAACCTAGATGGAAAAGTGGCCATAAAAAAATCGGCTTTTGAACGTTGCAGCATTGGAGAAGTAAAAGCTGATTTTTGGATCAATCAAAGCGATAAGGGTCAGTGGAAAATTCAATTTCAACACACGGAAATCGCTTTCGTTGGTAATCAACGAAGTCCGTTAGGATTTGAGTGGATGCAAGGTTTGGTGGCTGGAAATAACAATATCCTGGGATTGAGTTGGAATGCTGTTTTGAAAAACGGACTACAGGCTCAAGCGAATTACCAGTTACGTCAATTAGGACAGGGTTCCCGCATCAATCATTGGATGCAAATGCAATTGAGGTATTTGTTTTAATTCAATGGCGCCCCAGGCTCTTTTGCCATGTTACGATACGTCAAAATCTCGGTGAAATATGGAAAGAACTTTTTAAACCAAACCGCTACTTTTCCTTGTTTTCCTATGATCAATTCATCTTTTCTTTTTTCCATGGCATCAACAATCTGTTGAGCAACGAATTCTGCGGTCATGAGTTTTTGTTCTTTTCGCGGACTATCTTCTTGAATTTGTCCGTTTTTGTTTAAGGCCTGCTTCCGAATCTCCGATTTGGTAAAACCGGGGCAGGCTACCAAAACATGCAATCCTTTTCTTCTATTTTCGCTGCGAATCACCTCTAAAAATCCTTGCATAGCAAATTTAGAAGCCGAATAACCACTTCTTCCTGGTAGTCCTATGTATCCCGCAACCGAACTAACGCCAACCAACCAACCACGATTTTTTATCAACGAAGGTAGTGCGTATCGGGTGCAACGAACCGTACCTCCAAAATTCACCTCCATCACCCGATGAAAAACATCCATTTCCAATTCATGGAAAAGGGCCCTCATCCCAATTCCTGCATTGTTAATGAGTCCACATAATGGATACATTTGATTATTTGCAAAAGTCATCAAATCGGCACAATTGGATTCGATGGTAATGTCGCAAACAAATGGTAAAATCATCAATGGAGAGTGAGAGGCCAACTCATCCAACTTCTCTTTTCTTCGTGCTGCAGCGATAACCAATGCTCCTCGATTCGCTAATTCCAAACTTAAAGCCCAGCCAATCCCCGAACTTGCTCCGGTAACCACTACAGTTTTTCCTTTAAAAAATCCCTTCATTTCCATGGCAAATATCGGTAATTTCGCACCTTATGAATTCAACACAAACTTACGGAAAAGCTTTTTGGCTGCTTTGCTTGAATTCATTTTTCTTTTTTTTAAGTTTTAGTTTACTCTTGGGAGAGCTTCCCAATTATTTAACCCAACTAGGCGGACAAGGTTTAAAAGGATGGATCATTGGTCTATTTACCATTTCTGCACTTATTGGAAGATTGTATTCTGGTCGTTGGTCCGACAAATTCGGAAGAAAGCCCATGATATTGATCGGATGCATTGCAGCGGCTTTCAGTGGTTTGGGGTACATTTTATTTGTTTCCGTTGCCGGATTTTTAGCTATTCGGTTTTTCCATGGTTTTTCTACGGGTTTTGGTCCAACGGGTACCACAGCGATGTTATCGGATATTATTCCTGAGCATAAAAGGGGAGAGGCCATGGGTGTATTGGGGTTTTGCATCCAAATTGGAATGGCGATGGGACCCTATCTAGGAACAGAAATTGCCTTAGAATGGGGAATGAATCGATTATTTAATCTTTCAACTTTGATGGCATTGGTATCCCTGGCCTTAATTTTTACCTTGCCGGAAACACTACCGGCTAAACGAAAATTTGAGGGAAGAGACTTGCTCATTTATCTTAAAGCGATTTACGAACCCCAAGTACTTTATCCCATGTTGGTGATGCTTTTTTCGGTGGTACTTTACGGTGCCATTGTTACGGTTTTACCTGATGTTTGCATGCACATGGGATTTCAAAACAAAAGTAGCTTCATGTTGGCTGTCACCCTTTCTTCCATGGCCGTTCGAATATTTGCTGGGAAATGGAGCGATCGCTATGGACGTATTCCGATTGTATTTCTTGGGTTACTCTTGCAATTGATTGCAACCATTTTTTTGGTAAATATTCATACAACATCTGAAGTAATAATCGCTTCATCCATTTATGGCATGGGAACTGGAATTTTATCACCTGTTTTATTCGCTTGGGCGGTCGATCAGTCCGATCCCCAACACCGTGGCAGAGCCCTTTCATCTTTATACATCGCCATGGAAGCAGGCATTGGTGCTGGAGCTGTATTTGGTGCCCAATTATTTGAAAACTCCAACTCCAATATTTCGTTAGTTTTTGGAATGACCGCTATTTCCATATTTTTGGGATTACTGGTTGCTTGGTTGGCTTGGAGAAAAAAAAGACATGAACTTGGTTGATAATTTCGGAAGGAAACATACCTATTTGCGCATCAGCATTACCGATGCATGTAATTTCCGTTGCACGTATTGCACTTCTGGGAAAACCTTTCCGGTTACTCCCCGCAGCCAATGGATGCTTCCCCATGAAATTCAACAAATTGCCGAATCTTTCATTGAAATGGGAATTCAGAAAATTCGAATTACTGGAGGAGAACCCTTGGTTAGAAAAGATGCAGCTGAAATTTTTCAACGACTCGGCGATTTACCCGTTGAATTGGCCTTAACCACCAACGGAGTTTTTCTTCCTAAATTCATCGATCAATTCGAAAAAATCGGATTGAATAAAATCAACGTTAGCCTCGATTCTCTGGATCCACTTGAATTTTATCGGATTGTCGGTGTAGATGATTTTCAAAAAGTAAAAAATGCGATTCAGCTTGCTGTTCAACGTGGATTTGAAGTGAAAATAAATGCCGTTCCAACCCAATCTACCAGTGCAAAAGAAATCTTAGACTTTGTTCAACTTACACAAAATCAAAATGTTGAAGTTCGAATGATTGAAATGATGCCTTTTTCGGGAAACGACTGGGACCGAAACCAAGTTCTAACCAAAGAGGAAATTTTAAATATCCTCTCGAATGAATATTCCTTCAGTTCCATTCCCAAATTGAAGGAGGAAACGGCCCAGTTATATCAAATTGATGGATTTAAAGGAAAAATTGGAATCATCAGTACGGTCTCAGATCCTTTTTGTGAAGGATGCAATCGATTGAGAATTACCGCAGATGGGAAATTGAAGAATTGTTTATTTGGAAAACGAGAGGACGATTTATTGGGAAGAATTCGAAGAGGGGAACCTTTGCACGAAATCATGATCGATAATGTTCGTGCGAAGCACGCACAAACCGGTGGTCAGGTCCTTTCCTCAAACATGGAAAACCGAAGTATGATTGCTATTGGAGGATGAAAAAGAAATTGATTGAAGTAAGTCAGGCGAAATCACTGATTTTGAATGAATCATGGATGAGAGAAACTGAGGCTTCTAGCATTCAAAATGCCATTGGAAAATTCCTAGCACAGCCCATTTTTTCCAATATCGATTTACCACCTTTTCACTCATCGGCCATGGATGGATTTGCTATCGCTATTCAGGACACCCTTGAATATCGATTGGTTGGAGAATCGGCCGCAGGCACCAACGTAAACGTAAATAACTCAGAACCGAAAGGTGCCTGCAGAATTTTCACTGGCGCTCCTGTGCCACCGTGGGCCGACACTGTTGTCATGCAGGAATGGGCTGAATGGGATCAGGAAACCGTTCGATTTCAAAAACTTCCTCCCAAAGGGGCCAACATACGAATCCAAGGAAGTCATATTCAAAGTGGACAGTGTTTGTTTACTCCTCCCATCAAAGTCAATGGAGCCGTAGCAGCATCCATTTCTGTAATTGGAATGGATTTGATTCAGGTTTTCAAACGTCCAAAAATTTCAGCGATTGTTACTGGAAATGAAGTCGTGCTTCCCGGTGAAGAATCTAAAAATGGTCAAATTTACGATTCCAATATTCCGATAATTTTGGATTTTATTCAAAAAATTGGACTTGAAGTTCAGATTGAAACATCACGGGATAACAAATTAGAAATCAAAGAAAAGATTGTACATCAACTTGAACAAAGTGATGTCATTCTTGCTACGGGTGGCGTATCGGTTGGGGATTATGATTTCATTCCGGAAATATTGCGCGAATTGGAGTTTGAAATCATTTTTCATGGCGTTGCGCAAAAACCGGGGAAGCCCCTTTTGTTTGCGAAAAAAAATAACGTTTACTTCTGGGGGCTTCCAGGAAACCCGATCTCGGTAGCTCACGGTTTGTGGATGTTTGTTTACGATTTCTTTCAAAGAAAGCCTTTGGATTTTGTTTTTCTTCCTTCAAAATTAGGTTTATCAAGGAAACCCGGCTTAACTCAATTTTATCGAGCCATCGTTCAAAACGGAGAATTGGAAATCATCAAAAATTCCGATTCTCACCATATTTACAGCATGGCTCATGCGAATGCTTTGGTTGAAATTCCCGCTGAACAAGAAATCATTGAGTCGGGAGAAATGCTCAAAACATGGATTCTACCGTCATCATAGTAATCCTGATCGGATTTTCGGTCTTGTCGTATTTGTATGCATCGGTAGGCCATGGTGGGGCTAGCGGATACATCGCCTTGTTCATTCTTTTGGGATTTTCTCCTCAAGAAATCAAAGTGCCCGTTTTGATTTTGAATATTTTGGTGGCATCGGTAAGCGCAATTCAATTTACCGTAAAAGGTTATTTTCAATGGAAACCATTTCTGCGATTATTCATTTTATCGGTTCCATTGGCTTATTTGGGATCGAAATTTGGGATTCAAGAAAAATGGATCAGTTTACTTTTGATGCTTTTTCTTTGGTATTCTGCTTGGGTATTATGGAGAGGGGAAGCCTATTGGAAGTTTCCGGTTCAATCTACTGGGGGATTAATGTTCATTGGCGGGATGTTAGGTTGGCTTTCGGGGATGTTGGGAATTGGAGGGGGAATTTTATTAACTCCCATCCTCATGGCCAGTAAATGGGGAAATTCCAAAGAAGTTTCCGCCCAATCGGCTTGGTTTATTGTGGTGAACTCTTTGGGCGGATTGGCCGCTATTTCCATTCCAGAAATCCAACAACAAATTCAACCGTTTTGGATGACCTTTCCTCTGATTCTCATTTTCGGATACTTGGGAGCTCGGTGGGGAAGTTTAAAGGGCAACGAAATGCAATTGAAAAAAATCATGGCTTTAGTTTTAGCCCTAGCAAGTTTAAAACTTTTGTTTCAAACCATCGGCTTTTAAAATAACTTTGAACCATGAACCTAAGATCATTTTTAGAAGCCCTTATTTTTGCATCACCTGAGCCCATCGAGCTGGAGCAATTGCAAAAGGTTTGGGAGGAAATGAATCCTGATTCTGAAGTGAACCAACTTTCCATGGTACAAGAAATCAGTAAAATGAAAACGGATTTTCAAAATTCTGGATTTCAACTGATTGAAGTAGCCGGCGGATTTAAATTTGTTACTCACCCAGAACAACATGATGCCATCGGGCTTTTGTTGAAAAACAATTCAAAACGTCGACTTTCTCCCGCAGCTTTAGAAACTTTGGCTCTAATCGCTTATCAACAGCCGGTTACAAAGGGCGATTTGGAATACATTCGAGGGGTAAATTGTGATTCTGCCGTACATAAACTCCTTGAGCGAGAATTAATTCGGATCGTTGGAAAAGGGGATGGACCCGGTAAACCTATTTTGTATGGAACAACTCCATTTTTTATGGAGTATTTCGGAATTAATGATCTTACTGAACTCCCAAAAATGGAAGAGATTAAATCTGAAATCAACGAAGTAGGAACAGAGAATGGTTAATTTAAACTTCCTTGATTTATCTTTGTTTGGTCAATTGAGAAGTAAATATTCTAAGATATAGGGGAATTTTCTCCGCAAGCACTCCATTTTTAATGGAGCATTCTTTTTCATGGTTAGTTAGGTGGAATTCGTTTCACCGGATTCGGCGGCTGTTGTGAAACAACCGCCGTTTTTTTTACCTTTGACGTTATGATGAACGATTCAAAAACCATCCGAGGATGGGCCATGTACGACTGGGCCAATTCGGTTTTTAACCTGGTCATAACTACGGCCATTTTTCCCCAATATTTTGAAGGAGTAACCAAAGCCGCTGCAGGAAATGCAGGAAGAATTGAAAATGTCGTATCGGAAGGCGTTGAACATCAATTACATTACATCAAAATTTTTGGATTTGAATTTCTAAACACGGCGCTTTATTCGTATTGCGGAACATTGTTTTATTTCATGGTAGCGTTATTGGCCCCTTTGCTTTCCGGTTGGGCGGATGTTACCGGGGCCAAGAAAAAATTCATGCGCTTTTATGTCATCCTCGGAGCTCTTTCCGTAATGTCGCTCTTTTTCTTCGATAAAAATCACATAGAAATAGGAGTGATCGGATTTGTTCTCGCTGGTATCGGGTGGGGTGGAAGCTTGGTGTATTACAACGGCTTCTTGCCCGAAATTGCTTCTCCCGATAAGTACGACGAGGTTTCGGCCAAAGGGTTTTCATACGGTTACGTTGGTTCTGTCATCCTCTTGGTTCTTATTTTGGTTATGATTTTAGTCCCAGGACTTTTCTTTGATGTGGAAGGATTTCGAGCTACCCTAGATTCAACCTTGCCAAAAGAAGAGTTGGATCAGATGGTCAAATCGCACTTTGCTGGTCTAGGATCGAGAATCGGATTTATTCTTACCGGACTTTGGTGGTTTGGTTTTTCATTGATTACGTTCAAACGTTTACCCGTAGAAAAAGCAAAAGGTAAGGGAGGACTAAAACAATTGGGTGCTGGATTTCAAGAATTGAAAAAAGTTCTTCAATTTGCTTTAAAAAATCGTTCCTTGGCATTTTTTATTTTCGGATTTTTCATGTTGAGTATGGGCCTTCAAACGGTGATGTTTGTCGCTACGCTTTTCGGGAAGAATGAACTTCATTTGGAAACGGGCCAATTGATTCTAACCGTACTTCTAATTCAATTGGTGGCCATTGGTGGTGCCTATTTGTTTTCAAAATTTTCAAACAAATTCGGAGATATTCCCGTGATCAAATTCGGTGTAATCCTATGGATTGGTATTTGTATTGGTGCTTATTACCTCCAAACTGATATTCAATTTTATGCCTTAGCCTTGGCCGTTGGATTAATCATGGGCGGAATTCAATCCCTTTCCCGAGCAGCTTTCGCTCGTTTTATCCCGAAAGATTCCAAAGACCTAGCTTCCTTCTTTTCCTTGTATGAGTTTACCGAGAAAATCGGCATTGTATTGGGTACTTTTGCATTTGGAATGGTGAATGAATTAACCGGTAGTATGCGGGTTTCCACCCTCATGTTGGCTGGATTTTTTGTCGCCAGTTTCATATTATTTCAGATGATTCAACGTCCACAACATGCCTCAGAAAATACAAATTGACTTTTTCGTACCCTGTTTTGTAGATCAGTGTTTTCCCCAAAGCGCTATGAATGCTGTTCGCGTTTTGGAATTTTATGGATGTGAAGTTCATTATCACCAAAATCAAACTTGTTGCGGTCAGCCGGCTTTTAATGCAGGATTTTGGCCAGAAGCCCAAGAAGTAGCCGAAAAATTCATTGGGGAATTCAATAACGATCGGTACGTTGTGGTTCTTTCAAGTTCATGTACCGGCATGATCAAAAATTATTATGCTGACCTTTTTCAGAACTCTTCCTTACAAAATGCATGGAAGCAAATCAAAAAGAACACCTTTGAGTTTGCTGATTTTTTGGTGAATGTTTTAAAGGTTGATACCTCCAGCATGCGTTTTGATGCAAGCATTACTTACCACGACGCTTGCTCGGCCCTTCGTGAATGTGAAATTTACGAAGAACCACGAGCCTTATTAAAACCCATTCAAGGCCTTGAATGGAGGGATTTAGGAAATGGCCGAACTTGTTGTGGTTTTGGTGGGACCTTCGCTGCGAAGTACGAACCTATATCTGTTGGGATGGGAGACCAAAAATGCTTGGAAGTTGAAAAAACAGGCGCTGAATTTTTGGTTTCGGCCGATTTAAGCTGTTTGCTTCACTTAAAAGCCTACCTAGAAAAGAAAAACAGTCCAATAAAAGTGATGCATCTCGCTGATATTTTAGTGGAAGGAATTCGATGATGAGTACTGTATTATTTTCATATTCCCAGCTTGAATCGTTCGTTCATCAGGTTTGGTTGAAGAATGGGTTTTCGGAGGAACATGCTGCAATGGCTACACTCAACTTGCTAGAAGCTGATTTGCGCGGCATTGATTCTCATGGTGTTGCACGATTACAAGGCTATTTAAACCTCATTCAAGTTGGTCGAATTAATCCGAACCCGAACATGACCATTGAGGCAGAAGCCATGGCTACGGCCACGTTGGATGCAGATGCAGCCGTTGGTTTGGTTTCGGGAACATGGGCTACAGATTTAGCGATTGAAAAAGCAAAAAAATGCGGCATTGGTATGGTGGTGGTAAACCATTCCAACCATTTTGGAATCGCTTATACTCACCTAAAAAAGGCACTATCAGAAGGTTTCATTGGAATTTCTTTCACGAATGCTTCTGCCTTTGTTGCTCCTGCCGGTGGTAAGGAACGCATGTTGGGAACCAACCCCATGTGCTATGCCTTCCCAAGTCCAGATGGCCGCCACGTGGTCGTTGATTTGGCTACCTCTGCCGCGGCCAACGGAAAATTAGAAATTGCCGAACGAACAGGAAAAGCCATCCCAAAAGGGTGGGTGATGGACGAAAATGGAGAACCGAGTACCGATCCTTCCATTTTGAAAAAAGGTGGAATGATGATTCCTTTGGGCAGTTTCGAGGAGTTGGGCGTGCACAAAGGATTTGGATTATCGGCCGTGGTTGATTTGTTTTCCGGTGTTTTAAGTGGAGCAAATTTTGGGCCTTGGGTTCCGCCCTTCCCGGCATTTGCGCCATTACCATCGGAAACAGTAGGGAAGGGGATTGGTCACTGCTTTTGGATCATTAACCCTGAAGCCTTTCGAACACGATCCTCTTACGATCAAGCCCTATTAACATGGATTCATCGATTTAAGAATTCAATTCCGTTGAACGATGAAATTCCAGTGGTTATTCCTGGTGAACCAGAAATGGCGTTTTATCACCATCGTATGGAACATGGACTACCCATCAACGCCAAGGTAGCAGAAGAGTTAAAAAAGATTTCCGAAAAATTTGAAATTTCACTTTAAGTCTGCAACCATTTCTCAACTTCACGTCTTTAGTTCGATTTGGATTTAAGCATCAACATAAAATCATTTTTGGGCCAAAAGGAAGAAACATACGATTCCGACGAGTCGATCATTGAAGGTGTTCTCGCTGGCGACCAACGTGCAAGCAAAGTTTTGTACGAACGATTTGCGCCCAAAATGTTATCCATTTGCAAACGATATACCGCTAAAATCGAAGATGCAAAAGATTTGATGCACGACGGTTTCATTAAAGTCTTTACCAAAATTCACACGTTCAAAGGGAATTCCAAACTCGAAACATGGATTACCCGCGTCATGATCAACAATGCCATTAATGCCATCAAAAAACAAATTATGGTGGAGTGGAATGACGACACCATGGGCAATGAACCGGATTTCGATTTGGATTATGAGTCACTTCATCGGAAAGACCATGAATACGATGCTGTTCTTCGACTCATCCATCAACTTCCGATGGGGTATCGTACCATCTTGAATTTGTACGCGGTTGAACAATTCTCGCACAAAGAAATCTCAGAAATGCTCAACATTTCGGAAGGAACATCTAAAAGTCAGTTAAATCGTGCGAGAGCAGCATTAAAAAAGTTATTGAGAAAGGAGGGATGGGATGAAACATCCGCTTGATCAATTCTTAAATCATTATTTTTCCGATAAAAAAGAAGAGCAAATTCCATCTTTTGAGGAGTTTCAGGAACATTGGAAATCCGAAAACGAAGGTGCTCAATTAGATCAATGGTTGAAAAACCAATCCGATGCCGAAAAAACGGGAAAAGTAGATTTCAACGAATTTTTGGCATTCCAAGAAAAACAAGAATCCATACCTCACCCTTTGGATGAGTGGTTAAAATCGACCCATTCAACGGCATCGACTTCAGAACGATTTAGTTTTTTTGAGTTCAAATCGTACTGGAATCACCAAATCTTGAAAAAATGGAGCAAAAGGGTAGCACTTTTATTATTGCTCCTTTTGGGAAGTTGGGGCGTTTATGAACAAGTATTCCTTTCAACCTCATATTCCAAAAGAACTTCAGCAGTTAAAGAAAAACAATCATCGTCCATTCAGCCAACATCCGCTGAAATAGAAAAAAAATCAACATCTTCCAGTACCATTTCCTCAGAAACAATCGGTGATATCTCGAATTTAAGAGGATTAAAAAATCATGAACCTATTCTGAATGAACAAAAGATAAGGTCGTTATCAAACAAAAAAGGATTTACTTCCCGATTAAAGTCGAACTTGAATTTGAATGATAGGAACGTTAACTCAATCACCTCCCAATCAGAGGTTATTTCAAAATCAAAAAACAAATCCAACATCGTTTTTTCAGCAGTAGAACTGATAAATCAGACGAATAATTTAAATAATTCAACGAAAGATGTATTCCGTGACCTTGAACAAGAACAAGCTAATTTATCTAGGCAATCTCCTGATCAAATCGCGGAAGATTATTCATCGGAAAAGGTTGTTCTCGAAGCCTTAAAATCCAAACAGCAAAAGTTGTCTAAATTTGGACAGCGAGAATTGGATTTGCCTGTTGTAAAATCGCAAGGATTTAAACGAAACTTTGTTCAGATATCGCTATTTGGCGGATCTTCCAATCAGATAGTTGAATTTACAGGCGAGAGGAACAAACATTGGGATGAACTTCAAAAGAACCAACTAATTCCCCAAATGATTCTTGATGTTCAGTGGAGTAAGCCTGGATTAAGAGGAATAGGATGGGGGGTAAGTGGAAATTATTCCCATTCTACATTGCGAAAAGAAGTGGAATATCACATTACCGAAATTCCAGTATTGGATAGTTCTACTGGAAGAATTTTGGGATATATTCCATTGGGTCCACGTGGTCAAATCCACATGGAGAATGAATTGGAAGTCATCCACAAAAAAATGAATATCCAAGGAAGTATTTTTAAAGGCTGGAAAATTACACCTTCATTCGAAGTGGGTATTCAACAGAATATTGGGATTGGACTTCAAAAATCGGATTTTCAAAAAATCATTGATCCCATCTCTCTAGAGATCAAATCTTTATCCTCTAAAGTTGATTGGGAAGGTGTAGGAAAATCATCGATTTGGTTTCAATCCCGATTATCAAATCACTGGGGAATTGGAGCACAAATTAGTCGACCTTTTTCTGTCAAATTATCAAACAAAAACAGTTTGATTTTCAGAGAAATGAGTATATTTGAGGCAGGCATTTCTGTTCGTTATTACCTAAAAACAAAATAATGTCCAAAATGAGCGTCATTAAAGGTTTAATTTTCCTTTCCTTTTTGGGAGGAATAACTCCTTTATTTGCCCAAACGGGATGGGTTGGCGGTAAGGTATTTCACGATGTTAATGAAAATTGTAGCCTGAATCCAAACGAAGAAGGACTTCCTTTCCGAATGGTGAAAATTAGTCTTCCCAATGGAAGCAATCCGCAATACACCATGACCGATTCATTGGGAAATTATTCTTTCAGAATTCCCATGCGCATGCTTCACATGATCACTTTGTTAAGGGACACCAACGATTATCGTCATTACTACACCCAAAATAAGTGCATTCAAAATGCAACATTTTATGTAGCGTCCGACACGGCTCCAAAGAATTTTTATCATATTCCTCAAACCATTTTTCCGAATAGAAAAGATTTAAAGGTAACGACAACGGCACCATACGGATGGAACGCTTTGAATTCCAGTATCGACCGATACACCATTCATTTGAAAAATTTGGGTTCTGAAGAAGTGGATTCTTTCACCGTTAAGTTTGAAATCCCTTCAGGTACACAACATTATCGTTCTGTTCCTGCACCGAGTCGTTCTGTTGGTAACACCTTGTATTGGGATATTATTCAATCCATTCATATTCGAGAAGAAAGACAAATTTTTGTTGATGTACGAATTCCCTCAACGGTATTACCAGGCTCTTTGGTTCAATTTGAGGCAGAAACTCAAAATTTATCGGATATTTTCCCTTCCGATAACAAATCAAATGTTGTTCAATCGGTAACGAACAACATTTCACCAACCTTTAAATCCGTTAATCCAACCTATATTTCGCCGTCAACGAGCCGCATCAATTACTTCATTCGATTTCAGAATAAAACCGGATTTACCGTTTCCAATGTTTCGGTAATTGATACTCTGGATACCAATCTACCGTTAACCGATATTCGAATCGGGTCTTCAAGTCATCCTTTCCAATTCAGTGTTCTTGGCAATGTTCTTCGATGGGATTTTTCAAACATCGTTTTACCAGATTCTTCGAATGACCCCACGCTGTCCCAAGGTTATTTGTACTTTTCTGCCGGGGTTCGTCA
>JAIYBD010000077.1 GCA_027488715.1 Bacteroidota bacterium
CCAACGCTTCATACCCCTCCTCCTTTCAATTTTTGTTCGATGAGTGGAACCAATTGATCGATATCGCCAGCACCAATGGTGAGGATAACTTCGTCTGAAGAGTTGATTAACGATAATACTTCACTTCGATTTGCTAACCTTTTATCGGAGTGAGCAATCATTTGGAGCAAAGCTTCAGAGGTAATTCCTGGGATTGGGAGTTCCCTTGCCGGATAAATTTCCATCAGAATGATTCGGTCCAGTTGGGCAAGGGATTCGGCAAATCCCGGCATGAAATCCCGAGTCCTGGAAAACAGGTGGGGTTGGAAAATGCCGGTAATTTTTTTCTGCGGATACAAGGCCCGAACCGATTGAATCAACGAGTTGATTTCAGTTGGATGATGGGCATAATCATCGATGTAAACCACGTTTTCATCGGAATAACGCACATCAAATCGGCGGGCTACCCCTTTGAAATTGGCCAATCCATTCCTGGTTTTCGATTCTTCCATGGGCAAATTCGCGCCCATCAAAATGGCCAGGGCTGCCGTTGCATTCCAAACGTTATGGAATCCTGGAATTCCTAAACAGAGGTTTTTCCAGGAAATTTCTCCTAGGGTAAAATCGAAGGTGAATTTCCCGTTTTCGATTCGAATATTCGTTGCACGGGCATTTCCAGAATTTCCGTAGGTAAAGATGTTCTTACCGGAAATGCCTTCTGCTTCGTTGAATAGCCAAACCTTTCCTTGCGTAGGAACGAGTTTGGCGAATTCTTGGAAGGAAGCTACCACCGACTCATCGGTTCCATAGATATCCAGGTGATCGGCATCGGTAGACGTGATGACTGCGTGGGATGGATGGAGGTGAAGGAATGAACGATCAAATTCATCGGCTTCAACCACCACCAAGTTTGGATTTCCAGCGATATAATTGGTGCCAAAGTTGGAAGCAATTCCGCCTAAAAACGCGGTAAATGAATGGCCTTGTGCATGCAATAGCTGACTCACCAGGCAACTGGTGGTAGTTTTTCCGTGGGTGCCCCCAATGGCCAAGAGGGTTGAATTTTGGGTGATTTCTCCCAAGGCCTGAGCCCTTTTAATCATTCGGAAAGACCCATTGGAAAAGTATTGAAATAGTTTTGAATCGCTGGGTATGGCAGGCGTGTAAATAATCAAGGTTGATTCTAGTTCAAATCCTTTTGGAAGTTCTTCCACGGAATCTTGGAACAAAACTTCAATTCCCTCTTCCTGCAATCTTTGGGTCGTTTGGGTGGGTGTTTTGTCGTAGCCAGCAACGTTCCAGCCGCAGGCGCGGTGGTACCGGGCGATGGCACTCATGCCAATGCCGCCAATTCCTAGGTAAAAAACGTGCTGGATGGTGCTCATGGTTTCAGATTGTTTTTGATGGATGAAACAATCTTTTGAGCAGCCTCGGGCTGGCCGAATTTCAACATTCCTTCGCTCAATTGGTGAAGTAATGAGGTGTTTTCCACGGTTTTGAAAATAAGCTTGTGCAAATCCTGGGCAACGTCTTCATCAGCTAAAAACAGAGCGCCACCAGCTTTTTCCACGGCCTTGGCATTGTACGTTTGATGGTCTTCCGCCACGTTGGGAGAGGGAATTAAAATGGCCGGTTTTCCAACCAAGGCCAACTCCGAGATGGTGCTGGCGCCCGCTCTCGACACCACCAAATCGGCAGCGTGGAAAGCCAAATCCATGCGAGATACGAAATCCTGTAATTTCCAATTCATGCCGGCTTCACCAAACGTTCCTTTGAGGTGTTTGTAATTGTTACGTCCGCACTGCCACAACAGTTGAACTTCATTTTTAACGAAATAGGGAGTGGCAGCACCAATGGCGCGGTTAATTACTACAGCACCTAAACTTCCGCCGGTAACAAATACCAAGGGATATTGGGCTTCAAATCCAAGTTGTTCCTTGGCTTCAGCCTGGGTAATGTTCAATTGGTTCAAACGGCGAACCGGATTTCCGGTGATGGTAATTTTCTCGGAAGGAAACCATTTGTCCATGCCTTCAAAGGCCGTGAAAATGTGAACGGCTTTTTTCGCTAACAACTTATTGGTGATCCCTGCAAAGGCATTTTGTTCCTGAATAAAAGTGGGGATTCCCAATTTCTGCGCTTGCTTCAATAACGGACCTGAGGCAAATCCACCTGTTCCGATAACCGCATCAGGATTAAACTTTTGAAGAATTTTTTTGGCTTTGGTGAGCGACTTCCACAATTTGAATGGAAGAGAAATATTTGAAAGTAGGTTGGTTCGGTTAAAACCTACAATGGGTAACCCTTTAATGGAATATCCAGCTTCGGGAACCAACCGCATTTCCATTTTGTTTTCAGCTCCAACGAATAGAATTTCACATTCTGGGAATTGCGATTGCAATTCCTGGGCAATGGCAATGGCCGGATAGATATGTCCACCCGTTCCACCTCCGCTGAGAATGAAGCGATATGTTTTAGGTGAGTACGACATTTTCAGGTTGTTTCATGGCTTCGGCCTCTTCGGAATCGCGCGCTACGCTTTGAACAATCCCCAAGGCCGAAAAGGTGATGATTTGAGAAGAGCCTCCTAAACTGAGGAGTGGTAAAGTCTGACCCGTAACCGGGAATAAATCGAGGGAAACGGCCATGTTGATGATGGCCTGCAATAGAAATTGAAAAGTGATTCCCACCGCAATTAAGGCCCCAAATGGCGATTGGGCTTTTCGGGCAATGGCCAATCCTCGCTGGAAAATAAGGAGGTACAGCAAGAAAACTACGGCTCCTCCAATTAATCCATATTCCTCGATGATGATGGCATATACGAAATCGGAATAAGCGTGGGGCAAATAATTCTTTTGTTTTCCATTGCCAGGGCCTTCTCCAAAAAATCCGCCACTGGCTACAGCAATTTTTGAATGTTTGGTTTGAATATTCTCTTCACCACCCTCATGATCGTCGCTGGTAAATCGCTCCAATCGAGCTTTCCATGTATCGGCACGACCCAACAAACCGGTAGAAATGGTTAATCCAATCAAGGCTACCATGATCATCCCTGCCAAAATCAATTTGCTGGTCGAAAATCTTCCCATGAACATGATCACCATTCCCGTTCCAAAAAGCATGGCGGCGGTCGATAAATTGGTAGGAACAATCAAAATAAAAATAACCGAAATCGGTACCATGCATTTGCGAAAGAGGGACCAACTGGAAAAATCTACGGTTTTGTCGGAAAGCAAACGAGCCAAAAACAGGATTAAGGCAATCTTGGCTAAGTCCGATGATTGGAAGCTTAAACCAATCCCAGGAATGGTAATCCATCGGTTGGCATCGTTGATGGAGGTACCCGCAACTAAGGTGTAAATGAGCAAGGGAATGGCCAGAAAGAAGACCAAGGTGGCTACTTTTCGGTAAACCCGATAATTCAAAAAGTGGAATAGGAACATGATGGAAATTCCCATTGCAGCAAAAGCAGCATGCTTGATGAGGTAATATTCCAATGAGGCCTTTTCACGAAAAGCCAAAGATTCGGTTGATGAATACACCACCATCAAAGAAAATAGCGTTAGCACCGTGGTGAATAACCACAGGTAACGATCTCCTTTAAAGCGGTGAAGGAACGAATCCAACATGATCTTACAGATTTCGAACGTGGAATTTGAACTGACGGCCGCGGTCTTCGTAATTCTGGAACAGATCGAAGCTGGCGCAACATGGCGATAACAAAACCACATCACCGCGGCTAGAGAAATGGCTCGACATCGTTACGGCCTCTTGCATGCTTCCGGTGTTGATGATGGTTTCCACACAACCCCGAAAGGCCTCGTGAATTTTCAAGACATCTTCGCCCAAACACACAATCGCTTTCACTTTGTCTTTCACCAAAGGGATCAATGGTTCGTAATCATTGCCTTTGTCAACACCGCCAACGATCCATACCACGGGTTTGTCCATGGATTCTAGTGCATACCACGTAGAATTTACGTTGGTAGCCTTGGAGTCGTTGATGTAATCCACGCCTTTTACGGTGGCTACGGGCTCCAGTCGGTGTTCAATACCTTCGAAATGCGAAAGGCTTTCCCGTAAATTTTCTTGGCGGATTTCGAAAATCTTGGCGACCAATCCGGCTGCCATAGAGTTGTATTCGTTGTGTTTTCCGCGTAATGCTAATTCAGTGCGATACATATGGTTGGTTTCTTCTTTTATTTTCCAGATGATTTCTTGGTTTTCGGCCCAAGCGCCTTGTTTGAGTTTTGATTCCAAGGAGAACGGTAGCGCTTGAGCCTTCCATTCCACCATGGCCAGGGCCTCTTTGGTGATCGGATCATCGGCACAGTAGATGAAATAGTCTGCTTCCGTTTGATTTTGGGTGATCCGCATTTTGGAACCCATGTAGTTTTTTAATTCGTAGTCGTAACGATCCAAATGATCGGGGGTAATGTTGGTCAAAACCGCCACATCCAAACGAACAGAATACATGTCATCCAATTGAAAACTGCTCAATTCCAACACGTACACATCGTGGTTTTCCTCGGCCACTTGGCGGGCAAACGACATTCCGATGTTACCACCTAAGCCCACGTTCAGGCCCGCTTCTTTCAAGATGTGGTACACCAAGGAAGTGG
>JAIYBD010000122.1 GCA_027488715.1 Bacteroidota bacterium
TCTCCAGCCACCCATGGGCAAATCCTGACTCCACCCATGCAGGGCAAAAAAGAGGGCGATGATTCCGAATACGATTTTAAGCATCTCAACAAAAGTAACGAAAAATGCCTTATTTACGTGCTTTGAGGACGAATTTCTATGGCAGATTGTCCGTTTCCTTTGGGTTTAACTTCAATCTGGCAATGGATGCGTTCTCGCAATTCTTGAACGTGGGAAATAAGGCCAATCATTTTTTTCGATTGATGTCGAATGGTGTCGATGGCTTCCATGGCAGCATTCAAAGAATCGGGATCCAAAGTTCCAAATCCTTCATCGATGAATAGCGTATTTAATTGGGCATTTTGCGCTGCAAATTCGCTCAATGCCATGGCCAGTGCCAACGAAGTGAGGAACATTTCCCCTCCGGAAAGAGTGTCAACACTTCGAATTTGATTGCCCAAATATTGATCAACCACCACCAAGTGGCTCTCTCCTTTGGGATGTTTTTCTTGCTGAAGGATGTAGCGTGCTTTGAATTCGCTGAGCTTTTTATTGGCAATTTGGATCAATAAATCAAGGGTATATTGTTGTGCAATTTTGGAGAATTGATTGCCATTGGCATCGCCGAAAGCGGTTTGAAGGACCGACCAATGTTGGAACTCGGCTTTCATGGCTTGGATTTGTTCCAACATGGCTCCGGTTTGATTTCGGTTGTGCAGGTCTTGGTTGATTTTTTCTTCCAATGTTCCTTGAGCGATGAAGGCCTGCCGTTGTTGTTCCTCCAACCCTTGAAGTTCAGATTTTATTTCCTGTTCCGATTGGGTTGGAATCGATTGAGCGGCCTGCTGCTGTTTTCGTTGGTTAATTTCAATCTCCAGTTCTTGAAGCAGGCCTTGGAGTTGTTCTTTTTGCGATTTCCACTCCCTCCATTGACGAACCATTTCTTCGGGAACCAAAGCCTTTTCCAACTCGATCAGGTTTTGGAAAGGTGTCGATTGAATGGCAGAAACCAATTGTTCTTCGCAATTTTTCAGTTCTTGTTGAAGGCGATTTTTATCGGCCTCCAATCCCGAAAGTTGCAGTTCACCATTTCTTAAACTTCCTAGCTTTTCGTTGGCAAGGGCGAGCCATGGGTCGACTTGTTCTAAAAATCGTTCGGGATAATGTTGGAAATAGCGATCAGAACTTAAATTGATGGATTGTTGCAGATTTTCGATTTGAATAAAAAACGGTTCAGCCCGCTCCAATTGCTTCCACTGTTCGGCTCGGTTGCGGGCATCTTGCAATTCGGCCCAACGAGATTGGTGTGCAATCAATGCTTCTTCGGCCGAATTAAAGTCAGAAGAGCTCAGATCTGCCAATGTTCTTTCAATTTCCGAAAATTGAGATTGGAACGTGGCGATCAACGCCGAAGATGTCGCCTTTTTTTCTTGAAACTCTATTTTTTGCTGTTCCAACAAACGAAGGTCATCCGATGATTTCTGAATTTTATTTCGAATTTCTTCGAGCTCTTTTTTCTTAATTTTTAAGGTGTCATCAAAAGCGAGGTGAGCAAAGGGATGTTCGGTTGATCCGCAAACCACGCAGGGTTGACCCTTTTCCAGGGTGGCTCGAATTTGCGATGCATCCGCTAATTTTTGGAGTCCTTCCACTTCCAATTCCAAGGCCGAACAAACTCGATTTAACTCGGAATGTTGAAGATGAAGGGGCTCGATTTTTACGAGGATTTCCTTTTCTTTCTGAGTCCACGAGTTCAAATCTTGCTTTTGTACTTCCAAGGCCTTGGATTTCTCTTGAAGATATTTTTCGTTTTCCTTCCAACGTTCCGCTTGTTGAATTTTCTGTTGGATGTTTTCTACCTCCTGTTCAATCTCATCTCGTTGAATTCGCTTCTTCACAAAATAATCTTGGGTTTCCTGTTTCCAAGTCTGCCAAGTTGTTTTTGGCGTTTCATGGGACCAATTCCAACGGTTCAGTAGCGTGTTAACCTGATCTTGGGCTGATTTTTTCTGAATCGTTTCTAAGGTAATTTTTTCCTTTTCTGCTTTGGCCTGTTGGCCTTTCTCCTGAAGTTCCTCCCACCAATTCTCTTGGCTTAAAAAATCGTTTTTTTGTCCGTTGATGGTTGATTTTAACTGATTCAGTTGTTGGGTATTCTCGGATTTCTGTTGATTTAAAACGGCGACTTGTTGCTGAATAAACAGGATTTTTTCTTGGAAGGACTTCCGTTGTTGAAGTTGAGGAACATGGATTTGGGCCGACTCATGCCTTTGGAAATCGTTTTCAACCGTACTGAATTGTGCATGAATTTGACTTTTTTGTTCCTGTAATTGGGTTTTCCGTTCGGTTTTTCGATCAATTTCAGTTTGGTTCAACCACCATTGAAGGGCATTTTTTCGTAGTTGAATTTCATGGTTGCGTTGTTGAACCTCTTGAACTTTGGTATTCAAGGATTCAGTCAATTGGTTTCGTTCTTCTTCGGAAAGAATTTCAACACCTCCCATGGCCGCTTCTGCCAGGGTAATTTCTTGTTTTTTAGCGGAATATCGTTCAAAAATTTTGCGACCAATTTTTCTAAACAAAGATTTTCCGGTGATTTTCTCGAGCAGGTAAGCGCGTTCCGAAGCAGCCGCTTTCAATAATTTCGCGAAATCGCCTTGGGCCAACATCACCGCCATTCGGAATTGGCTCGCATCCAACCCGATGTTGGCGGTGTTTTCAGCGATAACATCTTTTTCCTTTTCAGTTACCAATTCCCAATTTCCGCCGGTCCATTTCATCAAGGTCATTTTGAGATGAGTCGGATTAAATCCTTGAGATCGTGGCGTTCGTTCGGCAGAAAAAGTAGATTTAAATCGATGATTTGAATCCATTTCGTAGATGACTTCTGCCAGGGCTGAAATCGCGCCTCGCGTAATCACCATGCCCTGTTCGTTGATGTCTGGGGCTTTAATCGTTCCTCCGGTTCTCGGAGTTTCCTTATACAAAGCCAAATTGATCGCATCCAAAAGAGTCGATTTCCCCGAGCCCGTTGGTCCGCAAATCAAGAAAATGCTTTCTTCCGAAAAGGGAGCTTGGTTGAAGTTGATCTCGGTCTCTTCGGCAATGGATTGAATGTTTTTTAGTTTTAGTGAAATGATTTTCATGCCTCGCCTCCTTCCGATTGTTGCAATTCATCCACCA
>JAIYBD010000071.1 GCA_027488715.1 Bacteroidota bacterium
CAACCGGTTTGATGCTGTTGTTTACCTTGATGTTGGGCTTCTATTTCTTGATGGCTCAATTGAAAATCAATCAATTGGTTTCCATTTTAGCATCAGCTGCTTTTTCTTTGAATACCTATTTTATCCTTTCCATTGAAGCCGGCCACGTGACCAAGTTGGTTGCGATTGCCATGATGCCGGCCTTGTTGGGTTTGGTCATTTCCTATTTCCGGGAACCCAAATTCATCAAAGTTATTTTGGTTGGAATTATTACCGGTTTGGCCATCAAAGCGAACCACTTGCAAATTACCTATTACACCATCATTGCCGTTGCGGCTTTGGGTGTTTCGGAATTGGTTCTGGCCATCATGGCCAAAGAAATCGCTGGTTTTTTCAAAAAGGCCGGAATGCTATTGGCCTTTGCACTTTTGGGCGCGGCCGCCAATACGGTTACACTGTGGACCACTTGGGATTATTCGAAGGAAGCTACGCGTGGCGGCACCTCTGAATTGACGAAAAACGCAGGATCAGCCGTATCGAAAACGGGTTTAGATTTCGATTACGCCATGAATTGGAGTTACGGAAAAGCGGAAACATTTAATTTGATGATTCCGAATTTCGCCGGTGGTGGATCATCCATGCCCATGGATTTAAAGTCTCCTTTTGCGGCCGCCTTGCAGGCCCAAAATATTGATCCGAATGCGTTGGGCGGCATGCCTACGTATTGGGGCGCATCCGACATGGGTACCGGCGGACCTACCTACATGGGGGCTATTGTGATCTTTTTGTTTGTTCTGAGTTTGTTCCTTATTTCCAAGCGTTGGTTGGCCATTGTTTTGCCTTTGGTTTTGCTTTCCCTTTTCCTCGCTTGGGGTGAAAACATGGAAGGATTGAGTCGTTTCTTCTTCGACAACATTCCCATGTACAACAAATTCCGGGCGCCGAGTATGCTTCTTTCGATCACCGGTTTCGCCATGATTTTGTCAGCAGCTTTGGGGTTAAATGAGTTGATTCAAGAAGGTATTGACAAAGATAAGTTGATCAAAAGGCTCTATTGGGCCTTCGGCCTAACGGGTGGTTTGAGTTTGATTTTCTACGTTTTGGGAGGCAGTTTGTTCGATTTTTCTGGAGCTGGCGACGCCAATTTCTTGAATATGCTGAAGCAGAATAAAATCGAACCCAACGGCATCTACCAAGGATTGTTGGATACTCGCTTGGCCATCATGAAAGCGGATGCTTTGCGATCGTTTTTCTTCATTGCCTTGGCCTCTGGATTGGTTTTCAGTTTCCTCAAAAATTGGTTGAAGCCAACGGCAGTATTGGCCTCGTTGATGGCATTAGTAGTGGTTGATTTGTGGATGGTGGACAAGCGTTATTTGAACAAAGACGATTTCCAAAAGAAATCTACTTATGCCGATTTCATCGAACCATCGGCAGCAGATCAACAGATTTTGCAAGACCAGAATGGGATTTACCGCGTGTTTAACACCACTCCCCAATCGGGCCCATTCAACGATGCGACCACATCTTACTTCCACAAACACATTGGTGGATATTCGGCCGTTAAACTTCTTCGTTACCAAGAGCTGATCGAAAATCATTTGGGTAAAGGAAATCAAAAGGCCTATGATATGTTGAATATGCGATATTACATTCAGCAAGATCCACAAACGGGAGCTCCCGTGGCACGCCCAAATCCGGGTGCTTTGGGCAATGCTTGGTTCGTAATGAATCCGGTTATCGTTAAAAACGCCGATGAGGAAAATGAAAAATTGGCCGACGCTGCTTTCAATCCGCGCACTCAGGCCTTGGTGGATCAGCGTTTCGAAAAATATGTTGCTGGTTTAACGATGGATACGGCTTCTTTTGTTGGGGCCAAAGTGGAACTCACCAACTATCACCCCGATAAAATGGAGTACAAAAGCTCCAGTAGCAAAGAAGGACTGGCGGTATTTTCTGAAATTTGGTACAAAGGGAATACCGATTGGAAGGCCACCATTGACGGGAAAGATGCGGAATTTATTCGCGTGAATTATGTACTTCGCGGATTGAAAATTCCGGCTGGTGACCACAAAATAGAATTTGTTTTTCATCCAAAGAGTCATTACACAGGAAGCAGTATCAGTTTAGCTGGTTCGGGTTTATTACTCGCTTTACTGGCCTTTGAATTATTCCGCATGAATCGTAAAAAAGCATAACATGGAAAAAGTAAAAATTACCTTGGTTCCCAATGGACCCGCCAAAATTGAAGGAGAAATTCAACTGCAAACCTTGGCGGGAGACGTTTTGGAAACAAAAACACTAACCTACCTCTGCCGTTGCGGAAAAAGCAACAAAAAGCCGTACTGCGATGGAACCCATAAAACCTGCGAGCCTTTCGAATAAACGTAAATGAAAATACTTTTTACGCCTCTGAATTGGGGTTTAGGGCATACTACACGCTCGGCTGCATTGGCCGATCGTTACCGAAAAGAAGGACATCAAATCGTTTGGGGGGCCTATGGGGATGCCTTGGAATGGCTGCAAATGAATTGCCCCCAAGATCAAATCCATAACCTGGATGACTTGGATATTTCCTATGGAAGATCGGTGTGGCGAAGTGTTGTTTATCAATCTTCGGATATTCGAAAGTTCATCACCAGGGAACAACGAAAAATCAAAAATTTGGTCAATGAAATCAAACCGGATCAGATTATTTCCGATAATCGATACGGTTGCTACCATCCCGAAGTTCATTCGGTTCTTATCACGCATCAAATTCGCCCTCGACTACCATGGTTTCTTCGTTTTTTGAACCCATTGCGAAACATCTACTTCAAAAGTTTATTGGGAGAATTCAACGAAATTTGGGTTCCCGATTATCCGGATCGCCGACTTTCAGGAGCTCTTTCCAAGCCTTATCTGAATCAAAAGGTTGTTTTCATGGGCCCTCTTTCTAGATTTACTCCGTTGGAAAAACCCTCCATTGAAATCCCAGAAACATTGATTTTAACTTCCGGACCCAAAGGAAGTCGAAAATATTTTGTGGAAGATGCCTTAAAACATCGGAAAGGTATAACCTGGGTTGTTGGGTTGAAACCCACCGTCGAGGAGAAAGATGTGGTGTTCATCGAGTATCCAAAACAGTCGGAACTGGCGCAATGGCTTCAATTTTGTTCCTTATTGATTTCTCGCCCTGGTTACAGCACCATCATGGATCGAGAAGCGTTGGGCGCCAAAGGAAATGTGGTTTGGATTCCTACTCCTGGACAAACCGAGCAGGAATATTTGGCATCAATACTGAAACATTAAGGATGGATGCCCAGAAAAAATTGTATTTCCGATCTCATGTAAGATCCCGTTGGATCAATCTTTTCAAAAATCCGAATCCGAGTCCCCAACGAATTTTGGTGCATCGGGCCGATGAAATTGGCGACATGGTATTAACGCTACCGGCGTTGAGAACTCTTCTTCAACGGTTCCCAAATTCAGAAGTCGTGGTATGGGCTAATGCTCCTGCATTGTCTCTTTTGGAAGGCGAACCGGGTATTTACCAACGCATTTCGGAGGGCCTTCAGCCCGAAGGTCATTTTGATTTGATGGTCGATTTTCGTGAAAGCGAAAAGTCGTTGGCCTTTGCTCAAAAATCGCGCATTCGCTATCGATTGAACCGAGGTAGTATCCGGATGAAAAACAGGAAAACCGGACATCCACACGAAATTGAAACCAATTTTCAAGTGATTGCCCCGCTGTTAAACGATTCAAAATTGAATTCTGCTCCTTTGGTGATTCCGCCAAGAAAACAAGATCAGGCCGATTTGTACTTACAGCGATTGGCCATCGAAAAGTTTGGAATTATCCATTTGGGTGCAGGCAAGCTGTTGAAGCGTTGGAGTTTGGACGGTTTTCGTTCGCTTGCCGAGTTGATGCATCGTAAATATGGATGGGATGTTGTTTTTGTTGGAGCAGAAGGCGATCGAAAACACGTTGAAAAAATTCAATCTCAATTGAATTTCACTACATTTTCATTCATCGGCGAAGGGGATTTATTGGCGTATGCCGGACTTTGTA
>JAIYBD010000030.1 GCA_027488715.1 Bacteroidota bacterium
TCTTTTTCATGTTAATCAACCAATAAATCGTACAAATCCAAGGAATCTCCCTTGTAAACATTTAAATCAACTCCGCCTTCAATACCCTGAATCAGTGCTCGATCAGAAAATTGCCAAAATTCCCATTCGTCCTCGTCCAACGAAAACGTGTTGGGCTGATAATGGGCAAACCAAATGGGGTATTTTCCACCAAAATCTCTTTTGATAAAGGCTTTATAATAGGCCCTATTGGTGTAAATGATGGGTTTTACCCCGTAATATTCTTCGGCCAACTTGAGCCATTTTTTACACAAGGCAGAAAGCTGAGCATCGGTGTAACCCATTCGTTGTTCCACATCCAAAACAGGAGGCAAATCGCCGGGATCCAGCGTTACGTGGCGGGCGAAATTTTTGAATTGGTCTTCGGCTGGACGATTTGGGCGAAGAAAATGATAGGCTCCACGAAGAATTCCGTACTTCCGACACAATTGCCAGTTCCGATCAAATAATTCATCTTTACGAGTCGCACCCTCAGAAGCCTTGAGAAAAGCGAAGGTGATGTACAAATCGGAACCGTGGGGCGCCCGCACTTTTTTCCAATTGATTTTTCCTTGATGTCGGGAAACATCTATGCCGTAAACCGAAAATCCTTGGGGAATGGATACACCAAAACCGCGTGCATTTTCGCCTGGCGCGGTAAGGTTTCCGGATGGGAATTTGCGTAGAACCGCCTTTCCTGTCGGGAACAGAAATGCCACAAAAGCAATGAAAAGCCCGATGGCAATCAGACCATAGTACCGCTGAGAACCGGATGCAGATTTCTTTTTTCCTTTCAAACTCACAAACTAACGGATTTGATTCGATGAACGATGCGTAACTTAAACAAAATACTTTTGATGAAATCTCCACCAAATATCCGGCAGTTCACCTTGGGTAGAAGCAACGAGATAGTCGTTGTAGGTACACGGCACCATTTTGATGTTTTCAAAGGTTTCGTTCCCACGTCCGGCAGGGACTTCGATCCACCAACGATCGGTTTTTTTTTTTTTTTTAAATACCAAGGAGTGATTTCCTTCCTGATCAATATCCACCAAGTAACGGGCAAAGTTTTGGCTATTGGAGGTGGGTATATCATTCACCCGGCCAAAATATCCTTCCATGAAATACCAAAGAATATCGGCCGCAGATTTTGCGCTGTGTTTTTGTTGATCCAAAAGCGGATTGTAATTGTAAATCCCGAAAGAAGTTAATCGGTCCGACATGCCGGCATATCGAGCCAATTGGCAAGCTTCGTCGTTCGATAATCCGTTAGCGGGTGCATGAGCGTTGGCCCCAAATTCGGAAGCGCGGATGGCCGAAACGTCGAAAAAAACCAAATCGGCCCCGCGCAAATGCGGCTCCGCTATTTTGATGTCTTCCCTCAATTTTCCAACCCGAACGGCATCAAAAAACAAACGCTCGATCATTTCCAAATGCAAATGCGGATTCAAATGGGTTTGATAACCCAAGTTTACCAAATTGAAGAGGAAACACTGCTGATGCATGATGATTCGATACAGGAAGTTTTCATCATTGGTGGGATCGGTTTCCAACATCGGTTCCCTCATGTCGAGTTTGGAGTCGATGGAAACCACGTCTAACATTTTCTTGGAGAACTCGTAGGCGGCATATTGAGCGAAGGCGATGTGATTGGATCCTCCGATGATGATGGGCAGTACATTGATGCGCAACAGCCGTTCAACGGCATTTTTCACCGCAAAAAAGGTGTCGGCATCGGTTTCGCCGGCACGGATGTTTCCAAGGTCAACCACTTTTCGCATGCCGGCGATGGAACAGAGCGAATACAATTGCTTGCGAATCGCATCCGGGGCCATTTCGGTTTCGGCATTCTGCTCGTTTCCACGTCCTTCCTGAACGCCAATGATGGCAATTTCTGCGTTTTCCGCTTCCGGAAAGGAGCCTCCTTCCAAGTAAATTTCTACATTTTGAGCCAATGTAAACGGATCTTGAAGGCAATTTTCTTCCAAAACCGAAGTGGAAAGGGGAGTAAAATAAAAATCAATGGTTGACATACCTTCAAAAATACGGGATTATCCCGTGCCGTTCAATGGAATTTTAGAAACGTGGATATTTTGTCACCGAAAGCCAGGGCTGTCCATTTTTTTGGTAGCACCACAAGTAAAAATCTCCCCCCGATTTGATTTTCCATTTCTGAGCGATTTGTTCGGGTGCATGAAAAAACTGACGACATCGAATTTGCAATCGATTCACGCCATTTTCCTTCATCCATTGCTTCAATTCCTTTTCTTTGAATCGGTTTTCCCACACCTGTTCGTGAAACGTGCCCGGAAGTGGAAAAAAATGAGAAAATGCGTAGTAATGCCCTCCATCGTTTTCGGCAACTCCTCCATATTTCGTTGCTACTTTTTGAGCGGTCCCCAATTTGTGATGTCCGGGATGCGGGTCCCACAAAAAACGGCCTTCCTTCCCTTCCGAAAAATCCATGGATTGGGTTTCATCCCAGTCTTTTGCCACCACCAAAAACTCGGGTGAACCTTCAAAATGGGGTTCAAAAACAAAGAGTATTTCTTTGAGTTCGGTGGCATCGCCCAAGGCGATGACCGTTTTAGGAGGAACAGGAAAACAAGCCATCGATTCTTGAAGAGGAATCATGGGGCTGGCTTTCACCACTACTTTTTTCGCTTTTTGAAGCCATACGGCGAGCAAATTGAAGACTTGAGGCTCGGAATCTTCAAGCGAAAACGTTCGCTGATCGGTTACCCGGCGATCGGGATCCACGTAGATGAGATCGCAAGCGGGCAATTCCTCGGCCACGGCAGATTGAGGGAAAACGGAAACGTGTTCGCGCCCAAGAAGCGCAAGGTTATGCCGAAGCAGACGGGCGCGCTCTTCGTTTTGTTCAAACACCCAAGACTTTTCGAAAGAACCCGACATGGACCAAACATCGACCCCCATTCCGCCCGTTAAATCAATCAAAAAGTCGCCTGAAAAATACTTTTTTTTCCACAATGCCAAGGCTTCGGAAGTGCATTGCTCCAAAGGAATTCTTGAAAAAAGGTGTTGAGGGTGATTCCAGCTGGGGAGCTTTTTTTTGGCTTTGTCCCTCAACTCGAGCTGTTCCAACAAAAAAACCTTGTTAAAATTGGCCGACTTGGGCATCTGAAATGCCAATTTTTCGTTGTAGGTTGTACTTTCGTGCAGCCATTTGCGGGCCTCTGGGTGGTCCCAAAGCTGCTGCCATTCATTTAAAAGGTCGATTTTCATGGAAAGAGTAACAAAGATGCACCGATTTTTTGGGATGCTCCTCTTAGGTGGACTTCTTTTTTCGGGTTGCCACAAAAAAAATTCCTGCCCTTCTTTTTCAGACATTGGCCCTACCGTTGGGAAAAATGGACAGATGAAAGTGTCAAAACCAAGATCAGGTTTAATGGATCCAAAAATGACCAAACCCAAAAAACGTTGATTACCTTTGTAAAAAATTAAAACGATGAAAAAAATCATTGCCATCGCCGCCTTGTTCACCCTATTCGCAACCACATCTTGCTACCGTAAAAACCCATGTCCAGCATTTGGAAAGGTTGAAACGAGCAAAACGGTTCGTGGATGAGTCTTCCCTGGAGGAAAATTCAACAAATTTCTGATGTAACGGAGGCTTGGGAATCATCATTCCATAAGCCGATTTTACTTTTTAAACACAGCACCCGTTGCAGCATCAGCTCCATGGCCCTGAACCGATTGGAACGAAATTGGGCAGGTCATGAAGAAACATTAACTCCGTATTACCTGGATTTAATTTCATTTCGGGAAGTAAGCAATCACATAGCTACGCTTTCCGGCGTTCAGCACGAGTCGCCTCAAGCCATTGTTGTAAAAAATGGAGAAGTTGTTTACCACGCTTCCCACAACGGCATTTCGTTGGCCGACATGATGGAGGTTCTTGGATGAAAACACCTCCGAAATTAAGCGTTAACATCAACAAATTAGCTACGTTGCGCAATGCTCGTGGCGGAAATAACCCCAATATTCTCGCTTCTGCACTGAAGTGCGAACAATACGGCGCTCAAGGAATTACGGTGCATCCCCGTCCCGATGAGCGCCACATTCGTTTTTCGGATGTTGCCGAATTAGCCCAACATATCACAACCGAATTCAACATCGAGGGCTACCCGTCCAACGATTTCATCGAAATGGTGCTGAAGTACCGTCCAGCCCAAGTAACGTTGGTTCCCGATCCGCCTCACGTGCTCACCTCCAACAACGGATGGGATTGCATCGCCCAAGGCGAATTCTTGAAACCCATCATCGATACGTTCAAAACCGCTGGAATTCGCACTTCGATTTTTTTAAATCCGGAAGTAGAACAGGTTAAAGCCGCTCAGCAAACAGGTGCCGATCGCATTGAATTGTACACCGAAATGTTTGCCTCGGCCTACGAAAACGGCGACAAAAACGGAATTTTACCGTATGTAGCTGCTGCGGAAGAGGCCCAAAAATGCACCTTAGGTCTCAACGCAGGCCACGATTTGAGTTTAGAAAATCTTTCCTTTTTTGCTCAGGAAATTCCCGGATTATTGGAAGTTTCCATTGGACATGCCTTGATTTGTGATGCTTTATGGTACGGAATGGAAAACACCATTCGCATGTACCGACGTTGTTTGGAAAAATAAGTTTTTTATCCTCCAGAAGTTGCTTTTCTTTAAATTATCCGTTTGTAAACGTTTATAAACGTTTCATATACGGATAAATGAGTTGACCCGCTTGAAATTTGTGCCATGAAATTTCCAGAGGCATTTCTTCAGTGGGTTTGGTTGCATCAGGTTTTTAACTCGGATGATTTAAAAACCACGGATGGCCGTGAGATCCGTGTAGAATATCCCGGGAAGTGGAATCGTGGATTTGGACCTGATTTTTCGGGTGCCAGGGTGTGGATTGGGAACCAATTGGCCCTTGGTGCTGTGGAGATTCATGTTCGGAGTGCGGATTGGTTCGAGCATGGACATGAGCGAGATGCGGAGTACAACTCGGTGATTTTGCATGTGATCGATGATGACCAAGGGCTTGTGGTGTGTGAAGATGGACAGGTGCCGCCCCAATTGGTTCTTCGGAATCGGGTATTGCCGCAAGCATGGAGTAGTTGGACGTATTGGATGAGAAATCCAGATCATTTGTCGTGCAGGAACCACCTAGGTCGGTTGAGCAACCCCCAAAAAATGGGGGGCTGGAGTGAATTGAGGCGTTGGAAAATGAAGGAAAGGGTTTATTCAGTTTTCCAGGGGGTTGCACATCGGCAAGGGAATTGGGAGTGGGCATTCTTAGAGCGTTTATTTTCGGCTTGTGGGTTTCATCATCATTCCGAACCGTTTGCCGAAATTTTTAAAGCAATTCCCCCCACCTTGCTATCGCGATTGCAAGGAAAGTCGGAAGCAATGGAAGCGTTGTTGTTGGGATTAGGTCGATTTTTGGAAAATCCGCAAGATGGGTATTCCCAACAGTTAAGGGCCGAATTTTTACACTTGCAAATTGCTTTCCGCCTTCGAAAAATTTCGCCTTATCCCTGGAAAAACA
>JAIYBD010000173.1 GCA_027488715.1 Bacteroidota bacterium
GAATGCCGAAACTGGAGCCATGGTTCAAGATTCAATCGCCGCCGAGACTAAACAAGTGATGGAGAATCTTGAAAAGATTCTCGTTTCGGCAGGCGTTGATTTTGCACATGTGGTAAAATCAACCATATTTTTGACGAATCTCGACGATTTTGCCGAAGTTAATGACGTTTACGGGCAGTTTTTTGAAAACGATTATCCCGCGCGCGAAACGGTTCAGGTGGTTCGCCTTCCCCGCAATGCGCGCGTTGAGATTTCGATGATTGCGGCGGTTTAACGTTAATTTTTTCCTAATATCAGAGCCCAAGGTGTAAAAATCGCCTTGGGCTCTTTATTTTGCCAAGACATGGAAGCCCTAGGCGAATTTTTACGCTTCTTCAACGACCCCCAACATCTGATCGAAGTAGGAGGATTATTGTTACTCATCTTGATCATTTTTGTTGAAAATGGTTTGGTGATTGGCTTATTTTTTCCTGGCGATTCTTTGTTATTCATTGCCGGTCTCCTTGTTGCCACCCAACCCGATTTGCTTTCTGTTGATTTAACAACACTTCAAATTTCCTTATTCATTGCCTCCATCTTGGGGAATGGAACGGGATATTGGTTTGGTGGCCGGTGGGGGAAAAAATTGTATCAACGGCCCGATGGCCTTTTGTTCAAACGAAAATATTTGGAGGCAACGGAACGCTATTACCAAAAAAATGGCGGTAAAACCCTCGTAATCGGCAAATTTTTGCCATACGTGCGAACACTGGCGCCCATCATTGCCGGTGTAATTCGAGTTCCACTTTTCAAATTTTGGGTTTACTCCGTGGTGGGTTCACTTTTATGGGTGCTTTCCCTCACTTCGTTAGGTTATTTCTTGGGGATTCAATTTCCTTGGATCAAAGAATACATTGAATGGATTGCTGTTCTATTCATGATCATTGCAAGTTTGGCCGTTTTTCGTGCCATTCGCAAATCGAAATCTTCTTAATGACCTTTGATTAAACTGTAGGGAAGCTCTTCTCTCAAATTTTTGGGTTGGTATTCTTCCAAATGATGTAATACACTACTTTGCGGGAAAACAGAATTTCTGCTTAACTCACGACCATCCATCCGAATCATCTCTTCCCGGCCTTCTTTTTTAAAAACCCAAGTATTCGGTTCTTCCGACGGCTGTAAAATGAGAGTATCCATTTTTTTTGAATCGGTCTTCAATTCCAAAAACACCCAATTCCCTTCCCATTTTTTTATTCGGAAGGTTCGCATTCTTTTGATGCGTTGCAGTTCTTTTTTTGGAAGGACGTAAGAAAATCCTCCCCAAACACCATCATCCAATTTGTGCCATTCTTCAAAAAAAAATTGCTTATCCGTTTTCTCTATCCACCGCCCCTGAAGGGCGCGAAAATCGCCATCTTCCCCAGCTGAACATCCCAGCAGTCCTAAAAGAAAAAACGGCCAGCCCTTCATTTTCCAATGGAAATCGCTTGATCGGACAATCGAACCAAATAAATCACGGGTGGTTCACTGCCTTGGTCAAAAGAAACGGACGCAAACTGCTCGCTTTGCCAAACCACCTTTACGTCATCGGCCGTTAAATCGTTTTGATAGATTTCAATTTGAACGGGTACGGGCTGCATTCCTTTGCGTTCAGCCACAATGGTACAATGCCAAGGATCGGCCCATAATTTCTCTCCCGAAATCTCAACACTTGCTGTGCCTTGGGGAGATTTGGAACGAATAACTTCCGATTTTTTACCGCACGAAACAAGTCCAATCAAGAAGAGGAAAACAAAGATTTTTCGCATCATTTGGTGGTGAAAAAGGTTAATCCGGGCAAATTTTGAAGGGAAGGATCCAGTTGAATGTAACAGGTCTTTTTGTTTTTATTCATCCAGATGTCCATGGATTTTTGCTTTTTTTCTGCAATCGCTGCTGCCGAAATTCGAGCATAATCATCTTGAAGATTGGCTTGATGTTGCTTGGTTTTACTCTTCAACATCACAATTCGAAAACCTTGCTTGTTCCTTTCTTCCAAAGGTTGAACCGGCGTTATTTCTCCAGGTTTAAGTTTTTCAATGATGAAGAATTGTTCGGGACCCAACTCTGCTGCTGTAAAGGTATTAGCGCCAGTGTTGGGGTTTCGAAGAATTCCACCGTTTCCTTTGGTGGCGTCGTCTTCACTGAACTGTTTTACGGCTTGGGCAAGCGTTAGCGTACCCTTCAAAAGTTCCTTTCGGATGGAATCCAACCGCAAACGAGCCAACTCCTGATCATCCTCCAAAATGCTGGGTTTTATCAAAATATGGCGGCAATTCACCCGATCACCTTTGCGATCAATCAATTGAATCAAGTGGTATCCAAAGTCAGATTTTACGACCTTCGACACTTCCAATGGTTTTAATTTGAAGGCGGCCGCTTCGAATTCGGGAACCATATCGCCTCGTCCGAAATAACCGAGATCTCCGCCCTGTCGCGCGCTACCATCTTGGGAGTACAAACGGGCGGCGGTGGTAAATCGGGTTTTCCCCGAAACAACATCTTCCCGAATTTTTTCCAATTGGTTGATGGTGTATAGCCGTTGTTCATCGGAAACTTGGGGATAAAGCACAATTTGAGCGACTTCGTATTCAGCATCAAAAAGGGGTAGGCTATCAACGGGAATTTTTTGGAAATAGGCGCGCACTTCTTTCGGACTTACTGAAACGCCGCCGGTGACTTTTTCCTGCATTTTTTCGGCCAGAATTTCTTCCCGTTCTTGTTCTTTGAATTCCTCTTTGATTTCGAGAATGGATTTGCCGTAAAACTCTTCCAACTTCTCCGTTCCGCCCATCATTTGGGCGAAGTAGCGAATTTTTCGATCTAGGCGTTGTTCAATTTCTTCGTCTTTCAGCGGTAAAGAATCGAGTTCTGCTTGGCGCACCATCATTTTTCGAAGCATCAACTGGTACAGCAGTGCGCCACGTACCGAGTCGTTCACTTCCTGATTTTGAGAAATAACGCGGCCAATCTCCTTTTCGAAATCAGACTTTAAAATGATTTTATCTCCCACTTGAGCAATAATTCCGTCGGCCATTTGGCGGTAAGCAACCGGTTGGGCCATGGCCTTGAACGACCCCAAAATCAAAAATAAAATCCAAATCTTTTTCATGTTA
>JAIYBD010000163.1 GCA_027488715.1 Bacteroidota bacterium
GACAAGCCAAAAATCGAATTCTCGAAACTTTGAAAGAAGGAAAAGTAGAAGACAATCGCTACAAATTCTATTGATTAAAAAATGAACTACCTAAGAGCCGGATTCATCCGGCTCTTTTTATTTTTGAGCTATGGTCATAGTTGATGATGTTTTAGTTTCCGACGATGTAATTGAAAAAGCATTCGTTTGTGATTTGAAAAAGTGTAAAGGAGCCTGTTGTGAAGAAGGCGATTATGGTGCTCCTTTGGAATTGGAAGAGGTTGAATTCTATCAAAACAACATCGAAAAAATTCGTCCTTATATGTCGGAAGCCGGATTATTCGTTCTTAACAAGGATGGTTTTTGGGAAGAAGATATTGAAGGGGAGCCTGTAACAACGACGGTTCAAGGTAAAGATTGCGTTTTTGTGAAACGAGATGACGATGGGACTTTGAAATGTTCCATTGAACACGCTTACAAAGCAGGTGAAATTTCCTACAATAAACCTATTTCTTGCCATTTATACCCCATTCGAATTACCAAAACGAAAATGGGAGAGGCATTAAACTATGATCGTTGGGATATTTGTTCAGCTGCGTGCACGCTAGGGGAATCGTTGAAAGTTCCCGTATTTCAGTTCCTCAAAGAACCCCTTATTCGCAAATATGGAAAAGAATGGTATGAAGCTTTAGAACAGGGAGTTCAAGAATAATTTTTTTTACTTGCAACCATAAAAGAGTTTGTTTAGTTTTACGGTTACTAAATAAAAAATTATGAAAAAGGTATTCGCTATTGCTGCTCTTGCGATGTTTTTCGCTGCAAGCACAACCACCGCTTCAACTTTGGTTGACAAGGTAAAAACTGAAAAGAAAGACGCTAAGAAAAAATCTTGCTGCAAAGAAACTGAGAAAGCTTCTTGCAACAAGGCGAAAGAAGGCGAAAAATCTTGCTGCAAAAAGAAGTAATTCACTTCTAAAAAACATAAGCCATCCGTCATCGGATGGCTTTTTTATTGATGGAAACTCGTGTTTTAATTTTTCTCTTTTTCCTTTTGCCTTTTTTCTCAAAGGCACAAGAAGTGCATGCATCCAAGAAAAAATATCCAGCCCGAGGTTTCGACGTTTCCGCCCATTCTGGGACCATACAATGGGTAAAAGCAAGCAAAGGATTTCATTTTGCATTCATCAAAGCCACTGAAGGAAGTTGGTATATCGATCCTCAATTTCGAAGAAATTGGGCTCAAGGACGAAAAACTCACCTTCGGATGGGCGCTTACCATTTCTTTAAATTTCATATCTCCGGAATCAAGCAAGCTGAAAACTTTATTGAAAATGTACGATTAACGAAAAAAGACTTTCCACCCGTGGTGGATGTGGAGGAGTGGGGCAACTATTATGCAAAAACCCTTCCTACGAAATCCATCAAAAGGGAACTCCGAGCCATGATCAATCGGCTGAAAAAGCACTACGGCAGAAACCCCATCATCTATTCCAACATCAGCACCTACAATCGAATCATCAAAGGTGACTTTAAAGCAAATCCGATTTGGATCGTGGCATTCAATTCCCAACCTCGACTATCAGATGGGCGAAAATGGGTTATTTGGCAACACAGTCACGTGGCCCGAATTCCGGGTATTCCCCACCTGGCCGACTTAAACGTTTTTAACGGAAGCGTTGCCCAAATGAAGGCTTTTGGGAAATAACCTATTCGTCTTTGTGCTTCGGAATAAATTTCAACGCCCCTGAATTGAGGCAGTAACGCAAACCCGTTGGAGGCGGACCATCGTCGAAAACGTGACCCAAATGGCCATCGCATCGGGCACAACGAATTTCAGTTCTCGGATATCCCAATTCATGATCCACCAAATACCGAATTCGGGAAGAATCGATCGCTTGGAAAAAACTCGGCCACCCGCATCCAGCGTCGAATTTGGTATTGCTGTAAAACAAAGGCAACCCGCAACCCAAACACTGATAAACGCCTTTATCCCACAATTGATCGTAAGCTCCCGTGTGCGGACGCTCCGTGGCCCGTTGGCGCAAAATGGCATAAGCTTCCGGCGACAATGTTTTGCGCCAATACGCATCGGAAGAATCCATCTTCCCAGCCGATGTCGACGTACTTAAGAGCTTTTCAGCTCGTTTTTGAGGCTGGGCATCGCAAGAAATTAAGGAAAAGAAAACCAAGAATAGAAAAAGGAATTTCATGTTAAATCGGGTTAAGGAACTTCAAAGAAACGCACTAAGAAAACAAAGGTTCGTTAGTACTTTTACATCAACGAGAAAAACCATGAAACCGAAGTATCTTCTGCTATTTTTTCTGTTCCAATTCATCGTTGTAGCCAACGCACAATCTGTGAAGCTGAATGCTTCCACCTTTGATTTTGGGAAAATTCAGCAATGGGAAAACCAACCGGCTCAATTCCTTTTTAAAAATACCGGCAAAACATCTTTTTTCTTTCTTCCTACTTATGCCCAAGAAGATTTATTCATTCAATTTCAACAAGAAGAAATAGCTCCGGGCGAAACTGGAACCCTTTCCGTTTTTTACTACACCCAAAAACCTGGAAAATTCAAACGCGATTTCCAAATATTCCTTTCTACCCAAGCCAAACCGTTTTCGCTTTCCATTCAAGGAGAAATTGAGAATTTAGGTCAAAATGCACTCATGCAATGTCCCGAATTTTCTCAACCTCCGGCAGATATCATCACTCCAAAAACCATTTCTTTTTCCTTTTATGACAGTTTAACCAAACAAACCGTTAGTCCGGTTTCTGGAGAAATTAACCACGGCCCCAAGGGGAAAACTCCTTTTCAGGCAACCCAAGGAAAATTCAAAAAAGAGTTGAGTGTGGGCGCCCATGGTTTGTCGATCCAAGCCCCCGGCTACCATCCCCGAAATGGGCGAATTTGGGTTACTAAAAGCGGAAAAAGTGAATATGCCATCGCCCTGCTTCCCATCACTCAAAAAAATAACGATACCACAGAAACCATTCTGAATACCGAATGGGTCGCTCAAAATAACAACACCATTTCCATAGAAAATACGAAATCTACCCCTCAAACCATCCAAACCCAACTGCAAACCGGAAAACGACCCGTTAAATTCCAAGCCATTGTTCTGGATGCTCAAACCAAATTACCGTTGAAAGATGCGAAGGTTATTCTTCAAAACGAGAAAAATCGTTACGCCTTTTTACGCACCCCCCAAGATGGAAAAATCAGCCAAACCGTTTATGCCGGACAATACCGCATGGCCGTAGAAAAAGAAGGGTATTCCGGATTTGAAATCCCACAAGAAGTTTCAGAAAAGGCCGAGTTGATTACCATTCAATTGATGAAGGATGAACCGGTAAAAACCATGCCCATTCAACCCGAATCAACATCACCATCCGCCACCACCATCCAAGGTATCCCCGTAAAAATAAAAGTGATAGAACGTTTATCCCGATGGCCCGTAGAAGGAGTTAATGTAATGGTGGAAGGAGAAGGATATGCACTTCAACAATTGGTATCCAATAAAAAAGGAATGATTACCACCACCATGGTTCCCCAAACCTATCAGTGGAAGGCCGAAAAAACCGGCTTCGAACCTGCATTTCGAACAAAAACCATCGGCATCAATAACGACACCCTTCTGATTGAAATGACGAAAATCGTCAATAACACAACGTCCGAGACGGTTTCTTTCAAACAGAACGAACAAACCAGGCCCCTACCTTCCAAAAAAGACACCGGAGTGCTTTCAACGGAAAAGTTTGTACCCAATAACATTGTGTTCCTGCTCGATGTTTCGGCATCCATGGGTTCCAACCACAAACTTCCGGTCATGAAAAAAGCCATGCACCGTTTGTTTGAGGTCCTTCGCGACGTGGATAACATATCGGTGATCGTTTATTCGACTTCCGTTGGAGTTTTGGTACCTCCTACGCCTGCGAATTTGAAAGACTCCATCCTCAAACACATCGATTCGCTGGGATGCAGTGGAAGGACTTACGGACAACAAGCATTGGAGACGGCCTATCGCTACGCCGAGTCGAAGTATATTCAAGGCGGAAATAACCAAATCATCCTCGCCACCGACGGTATTTTCAATAACCCCGATCTATCCGAAGAGCAAATCTTCCAAATGGTGGCTCAGAAAGCTGAATCAGGCATTCCTCTCTCGGTCGTTGCGTTCGGGACCGATGCCGAAGCCGTTGAATTCCTTCGCAAACTTTCGAAAAAAGGAGGCGGTAATTTTTGGAACATTAAGAGCAACGAAGCCTCCGTCGACTACCTCATCAAAGAGGTGAAAAAGAACTCAAAAAAGAAGTAAAGGTCGTACCTTTGCCCCATGAATCCGTCTGATTTTCAAGCCCCCAAGAAAATAGAAGACAATCCCGTTTTGGTGAGTCTGAAAAAAGATCTCGATTACTATAACGATTACCTCATTGGTTTTTCCAGGGAAGTGCTCGACTCGGGTATTTCTAAATTCCCCATTTTCGTAGCCTATCAATTTGGTGGAATTAAACTTGGTAGCCAAGTCTTGGATCATCAAACCTTGTACACCCAATGGTCCATCAACATTTCGGCCTTGGAGGAGTTCGTAAAAAAGGGCATCGTCGATCGTTCCAAGTTGGATGAATTTCGAGGTCAATACAAAGACCCAGAAACCCACATGTGTGTTTTCGTTGTGGTGAATAACGATGCTGGATTTGTTTACTATCCCTACAAAAATCTTTAAGATGAAAAAAATTTCGATCTTTTTCCTTGCACTAATGTCGAGTTTCGGAGCACTTGCTCAAGCCAATATTTCATGGGCTGAAGCTTTAAAAACGAAAACAGCCCGTGTTGATGTGGCTTATCTATCCAATCCGCCGTTTTTTTACCAAAACGAAGAAGGAAAGCTGGCCGGAATTGAATACGATTTATTACAGGCATTTGCCGATTGGGCGAAAAAAGAAAAAGGTGTTACCATCGAGTACCGCTATTTCGACCTTCCCAGTTTTGATTTGGTATTCAATCGAATTACTGGTGGGAAAAATGCGCTCATCGGGGCAGCGACCGTTTCCATCAACGAAAAACGAAGCAAATTCGTTAATTTCTCGGCTCCCTACCTCCGCAATCGTTCCATGCTCATCACTTCGGGAGAAGTTCCTTCCTTGGTTTACTCCTCCGAAATCAAAGCTGCTTTTGCCAACCTTCAAGCCGTTACCATTCAAGGATCGGTTCACGAAAAAGCGCTGGAAGCATTGAAAAAAGAAACCCTGAAAGATCTCCGGGTTACGTACCTCAACAATCCGGATGACATTTTGAAAGTCATCTCTTCCGATCCCACCTTTTTTGGATATGTGGACGCCGTAACCTACTGGAGTTACCTTCAAAAAAACAAAGATGCCTTTCTGAAAATTCAACGTACCGGCGAAATGGGGGAAGAATACTTCGGATTTATTTTTCCAAAAAAGAGTGACTGGAATTTAGCATTCAGCACCTTTTTTGATAGCGGATTCGGATTTACAGCCACGAAGAATTACTTAAAGATCTTAGAAACGCACCTTGGACCAGAAATTATTGAAACCGTTCGCATCAAAGGCACCGAATAAGCCGTAAAAACTTATCTTTGCACTGCAATGAAATACAAACGCGTTCTCGTAAAACTCTCCGGCGAAGCCCTGATGGGCGATAAACAATTCGGAATTGACTCCAACCGAATCGCCCAATATGCGGAAGACATCAAAGAAATAACTCAACTCGGTTGCGAAGTGGCCATCGTCATTGGAGGTGGAAACATCTTCCGCGGTGTGCAAGCCGAAGCCGGTGGCATGGATCGCGCCCAAGGAGATTATATGGGCATGCTGGCCACCATGATCAACTCCATGGCCCTGCAAGCTGCGTTGGAAAAAGCTGGAGTTTACTCCCGATTGCAGTCGGCCATTAAAATGGAAGAAATTGCCGAACCGTTCATTCGCCGTCGTGCCATCCGGCACTTGGAAAAAGGACGTGTGGTGATTTTTGGTGCCGGAACAGGTAATCCCTATTTCACCACCGATACCGCAGCTTCTTTGCGCGCCATCGAAATCCAAGCCGATGTCATTTTAAAAGGAACCCGGGTCGATGGAATCTACACCGCAGATCCTGAAAAAGATCCTTCCGCTACCAAATACGAAACCTTAAGCTTCACCGAAGCCTACGAAAAGAAATTGAACGTGATGGACATGACGGCCTTTACCTTATGTCAGGAAAACCATCTCCCCATCATCGTTTTTGATATGAATAGCCCTAAAAACTTGCTAAAAGTGGTAAAAGGGGAAAACATTGGAACCCTCGTAAAATAATTCATCATGAACGAAGAAGTACAAATTTATTTGGATGAAACCAAAGAGAGCATGGAAAAAGCCTTGGCTCACTTGAATTATGAATTAGGTAAAATTCGTGCCGGAAAAGCATCCACTGGGATGTTGGAAGGTGTGATGGTGGAATACTACGGGGCCCCTACCCCATTGAATCAGGTTGCCAACGTGAATACTCCCGATGCACGAACCATCATCATTCAACCATGGGAGAAATCCGTAATTTCGGCCATTGAGCGCGGAATTATCAACGCAAACTTGGGTCTTGCACCCACCAACGACGGAATCATTATCCGTTTAACCATTCCGCCCCTCACCGAAGAACGCCGCCGCGAATTGGTGAAGAAAACCAAAGGCGAAGGTGAAAATGCCAAAGTTGCCATCCGAAACATTCGCCGCGATGTGAATGCTGGAATCAAAGACCTTCAAAAAGATGGATTGCCCGAAGACATGGCCAAAGATGCCGAAGCGAAAGTGCAAACCATTACCGATAAATACATTGCCCGAGTTGATGAATTATTGGTTGAGAAGGAGAAAGATATCATGACGGTTTAACCGCATGCTCTTCTTCAACGATATTCCCGCTGCCAACGGTTCCTCCGAAGCCTTGGTCATCCTCCATGGATTATTTGGAACCGGAGACAATTGGATTACCCTGGCCCGACATTGGAGTCAGCACTACCGCATCATTCTACCCGATGCCCGCAACCATGGCCATAGTTTTCAATCGGAAACTTTCGATTATCCGGCCATGGCCCTGGACTTAAAAGAACTGGTTGATCACCTGGGACTAACCCGATTTCATTTGATGGGACATTCCATGGGAGCGAAAACGAGCATGTACTATGCCCTCCAACACGGAAATTCGCTCCAATCGCTTTCCCTCATCGACATGTCGATCTTTCGGAACCAACTCGATCACCAAAAAGTGTATTTACGAGCAATGGCCGACCTCGATTTGGAGAGCATGAATAGCCGGAGCGAAGTAGATCTAGCCCTTTCAACCGACATCCCTGATTTTGGGATTCGTCAATTTTTATTGAAAAGCCTTACCCGAAACGAACACAAACAATTTGCCTGGCGATTAAACCTCCCCGTTTTCCTTACCACGGTGGATTCGATTGGGGAAGGAATTCCCGCCGAGGGGACTTTCGATGGTCCAACCTTGTTTTTACGAGGCGGAAAAAGTGATTACGTGAAAGATTCGGATTGGCCGCTCATCTTGGAGCGTTTCCCCAACGCCGAATTACAAACCATTCCCCAGGCTGGACATTGGGTTCATGCCGATGCACCTCAAGAATTTTCATCCCTATTTTTACCCTTCATCCAAAAACATTCGCTGTGAGAAGATCCCGCAAAACCCATCCGCCCATCCAAAATTTGGAAATTATTGATGCTGCAAGCGATGGGCGCGGCGTTGGACGCCATGAAGGGCAGGTCGTTTTTGTACCTTATACCGCTCCAGGCGATGTGGTGAATGTTCGCATCGTTGGGGTAAAGAAAAAAATGCTGGAAGGGAAAGTTACCGAATTGGTAACCGCCTCTCCAAACCGAACTCAACCCGTGTGTCAACATTTTGGGGTTTGCGGCGGCTGCAAATGGCAACACATGGCCTATTCAGCCCAAACATCATCCAAAGAAAAGCAGGTCAATGATGTTTTAACTCGCATTTCTGGACTTGAACTTCCAACGCCCAATCCGCTATTAGGACCTGAAATCGTTTGGAATTACCGCAATAAAATGGTGTACACTTTTGCACCCGGCCGATGGTTAACCGACGAAATGTTGAACGAAATCAAATCCAACTTTTCCGGGGAGGAAGACCAAAGTGATGCGGTACAACAGGCAATTCATTCGGCCAAAAGTGCGCCTTCGGTTGGTTTTCACGTTCCTGGCCGATTTGATTCGGTGGTTCACATTGAAAAATGTCATTTGCAAGATGCCTTCGCTGATGAGATTCGTTTGTTTCTGCACAACTTTGCTCAGGAGAACGAACTCACGTATCACGATATTCGTGCCCATCAGGGCTTTTTACGAAATGTGATGATTCGAAATACCCGATTGGGAGAATGGATGGTGATGGTGGTCTTTGGAGAAAATCAGCCTGAAAACATCCAGCTCGTGATGACGGCGTTAAAATCAAAATTCACAAAAATTGATTCCCTATTGTACATCATCAACGAAAAGATGAACGACAGTTACGATGACCAAGAAGTTCACGTTTTCGCAGGAAAGGATTGCATTGAAGAAACTTTGGGAGATTTCCGATTTCGGATTAGTCCGAAAAGTTTCTTTCAAACGAATACCCGCCAAGCGGAAGTTTTGTACGATGTGGTGAAGCGAATGGCGGGTTTGAGCGGGAAAGAAGTTGTTTACGACTTGTATGGAGGAACGGGATCGATTGGAATTTACCTGAGTAAGGAAGCGCATCGTTTTATTGGCGTAGAATACGTTCAAGATGCCGTTGATGACGCTTGGAAAAATGCCGAGTTAAACGGTATTACTCACGGAAGTTTTTTCGCTGGCGACATGAAGGAAGTTTTGAACGACGAATTCATTGGTCAGCATGGTAAACCCGATGTATTGATTACCGATCCACCAAGGACAGGCATGCATGTGGATGTGGTGAACAAAATTTTGGAAATCGAAGCACCCAAAGTGGTTTATGTAAGCTGCAACCCAGCTACCCAAGCTCGAGATTTGGAATTGTTGGCTCAAAAATACGAGGTGGTGGAATTGCAACCGGTGGATTTATTCCCTCATACCCACCACGTTGAGAACGTTGCATTATTAATTTTAAAGAAATAGCCCAATTCTTCGCTTTTGGGTGTACCTTTGAGAAGAATAGAAGTAGGAAATAAAAATTGTTCTTTTTCTGCCCTATTCAATAATTATTTTTTTAATGAAAACAGGTACAGTAAAGTTTTTTAATCATTCCAAGGGATTTGGATTTATTAAAGAAGACAACGGCCCAGAAGTGTTTGTTCACGTTTCTGGCTGCAAGGAAGAAATTCAAGACAATGACTTGGTAACCTTCGAGGTCCAAGACGGTCGAAAAGGCTTAAATGCCGTGAATGTTCGAAGAGCAGACTAAAAAAAATCCCGCCAAATGGCGGGATTTTTTTTATATCATTTTTCCTAAAGTAGCTGCTTTCATTTCCGTTTCCCGGTATTCGGCTTCGGCATCAGAATCCGATAATATTCCGCAGCCAACGTGCAATCGACATTTCTCTTCTTGAACTTCCATGCATCGAAGGTTAACGAACAACTCCGATTCAGCCATGGGATCCATCCAACCAAAAAAACCACTATAATACCTTCTAAAAGCCTTCTCTTGCTGTTCTAGAAAAGCGTGCGCTTCCTTGGACGGATAGCCGCAAACGGCCGGAGTGGGATGAAGCGCCTGAATCATTTCCAAGGTTGAGCCATCGGTTTTTCCCAATAAGGTGGTTTTGAGATGCTCAATATTTCCGGCATTATCAGTAACCGGACCAAACACTTCCATTTCCTTCGCCTGCAGGCGAGTAAGTCGATCCAGCAAATAGGCCGTTACCAAATGCTGTTCTTTCAATTCTTTGGCGCCCCAATTCCCTTGCGTTCCCGCAGGGCGCGTTCCCGCCAACGACATAGTTTCGAAACGAATGCCACGACGATGCAACAGTAATTCGGGAGAAGCCGTAACCCAACTGCCCGTAACTTTGCTTTGGAACCAACACACATTGGCTCGTGGATATTGTTCACATAAACGGTCAAACAAACCTATCTCGGGAACTTTTTCCATTTCTACCACGCGTGAAACGACCAACTTTTGAAATTTGCCGTTCGAACACATTTCTTTGATGGCTTCCACCCTATCAACAAAATCGGTCATGGTTTCAATTCCACCCTTACTCAAATCATTCCCTTGTACCTCTGCTTGGTGGGGCGACATGGGCACCAGGTTTTTGGAAGAAATCCAAATGATGGGGCATGAATCGGAAGGTTCGAAAGGGGCGTAAACAAACCCAGGATCTTGGGGAATATCTTCCCAACGATTCAACCGCAGTTCGGCCCCATCCGGCCACGTGTACCATTGTGGACGCTGTCCGTGGGGGCGATATCCGAGGAAGTTTTTCATTTCGCTTCGATGATAGCAACGGTAAAACGGGAAATGCACACCAATTGCTGTTCTTCATCGTGAATTTTTATTTCCCAAATGTGGGTTGTTTTTCCACGATGAAGGATCATTCCTATTCCGGTGACCCATCCACTGCGCGCGGCTCGAATGTGGTTGGCGTTGATTTCTAATCCAACGGCCAATTTACCTTCGTCTTTCACCAACAAATAAGAACCCAAAGATCCGATGGTTTCGGCCAACGCCATGGATGCGCCTCCGTGCAAACGACCGAACGGCTGCATGGTTCGGTGGTCGACGGGCATGCGGGCTACGATGTGGCCGGGGGTTAAATCCAAATATTCGATGCCCAAATGGCCAACCA
>JAIYBD010000118.1 GCA_027488715.1 Bacteroidota bacterium
GGAGTGATGTCCCAAATCCTACAAAAGCCACCTATTACAAGAACTTATTGCCGAAGGATTCTACCTCCAAATACGCCAGCTTACTTTTAGGAAAACCACTTCCCGAAGAGGATAATTTGGAAAAACGAATGGAGAAGAAATACCAAGCTGTTTTTGCCGAATACCAAGCCGAAAATTTCCGAACTGTTCTGGCAGAAACAGAAAAAGCGCTTCAAGATTCTTCATCAGCTCAGTTTACCCCACGTTTCGAACTCTTGAAGGGATTGGCCCAGTTCAAACTAGGACTTCCCGGCGATGCGGAAAAAACATTAACGCACGTAGCAACCACGTATGCATCGCATCCGGCCAAAACCTACGCCGATGAAATTCTCATGCTCCTCCGTCGTGGATCGAACAACGCTTCGCCAACGACCATGAACGATCCCCAAAATGCTGGCGTCAACACTTCCTTACAAACTAACGTGGTTGTAGATACTTCTTTGTTCAAAAACACCTTTAACGACGAACATTTTGTTGTTTTGGCCGCAGATATGGGCCAAACGGGATACGTAGGAATTAAATTGGATGTCCGCTTGGCCCAATTCAACGACGCGAAATTTGGCCTTGAGAATCTTCAAATTACTTCCACCGTTCTCGCAAACACCAACCAAGCCTTCATTGTTCGTACATTCAAAGACAAAGAAAAAGCCCTGTATTTTGCCGGAATCGCAGAAACCGACCCCGAATTGTTAAGCGGAACTCAACCCGGTAAAAATAAAATCTTCGCCATCTCGAAAAACAACTTTACCACCCTCATCAAAACCGGAAAATTGAAGGAATACCTCGATTATTATCAGGCATTTTATCAGCAACAATAACATGAACAGAGACCCCAAAACCCTTTTTTGGAAAGTAGTCGCTGGCCTTTTCGCCTTCTTAACCCTTTTCATTTTCTTATCCTGGAACGGCTGGCTAGGCTATATGCCATCCTTGGAAGAATTGGAAGACCCCAAAAGCAATTTGGCCACCGAGGTGTACTCTTCAGACCAACAGCTCATCGGTAAAATGTACATTCAAAACCGAAGTATTACCCGGTACGATGAACTTTCTCCCTACCTCGTACAAGCACTCACCGCCACCGAGGATGAACGTTTTTACCAACACAGCGGAATCGATTACGAAGCCATGCTCCGCGCCATCACCTTCCTCGGAAGCAAAGGAGGCGGCTCCACCATCACCCAACAATTGGCCAAAAACATGTTCCACGGGGTTGAAAGAACCAACATCTTCAATCGCGTTTATCAAAAGTTCAAAGAAATGATCATTTCGATCAAACTTGAACGCCGATTTACCAAAGAAGAAATCATCGCCCTGTACTTTACCACTGTTGAATTCGGAAACAATGCCTTCGGAATTCGAACCGCATCCCGAACATTCTTCAACAAAGAACCCAAAGATCTCACCCTGGTAGAAGCCGCCACCCTTGTGGGAATGCTTAAAGCCAGTACCCTGTACAATCCCAAAAGAAATCCCGAACGGTCTCTCCAACGCAGAAACGTAGTGCTGAAGCAAATGAAAAAGAACGGCTTCCTCACCGAAGCTCAGTTGGAAGAAGCCAAAGCCCTCCCAATGAACGTCGATTATGCCCCCGAAACCCACCGGGAGGGCATGGCAACCCATTTTAGGGAATACCTGAGAAAACAACTCATGCACAAAAAACCCAACGAAGACGACTACTACTTCGAGGGACTCGATAAAGACAGCATCGAATACAAACGCGAATATGCCCGCTACCAGGCCGACCTAGCTCGTTGGGAAAATAACCCCCTCGAAGGATGGTGCCTCAAAAATAAAAAACCCAACGGAGAAACCTACAACGTGTACAAAGACGGACTCCGCATTTACACCACCATCGACTCCCGCATGCAAACCTATGCCGAAGAGGCCGTGCAAGAGTCCATGACCAAACTCCAAAAAGAATTTTACGACCACTGGAAAAATCAAAAACTCCCTTGGGATACCACCTCCATCTACAAGCTCGCGCTCAAAAGAACCGATCGATACCAAACCTGGAAAGACCTAGGGAAAGATTGGGATGAAATCTACAATCTTGCACAAAAACCAGTAAAAACAACCCTTTTCTCTTGGAAAGGAAAGATCGATACCACCATTTCTGTTTGGGACTCCATCCGATATTCCCAAAAAATCCTCCAATCGGCCATGCTCGCCATGGAAGTTGGAACCGGGCAAATCAAAGCCTGGGTCGGTGGAATCAACTTTGAACATAGCCAGTACGACCACGTGAATATCGGCGCTAAACGGCAGGTTGGTTCAACCTTCAAACCCCTGGTGTATGCCGCCGCTTTGGAATTGGGTGAAGACCCTTGCCAACAAATTCCTAACCAACCCGTTACTTTCGCTGATTTTGAGAATTGGACCCCAAAAAATGCCGATGGAAGCATCGGTGGTTATTACACCATGTTCTCGGGACTGGCACGTTCGGTGAACAACATTGTTGCCCATTTCATGAAGAAAATTGGGCCACAAATCGTGATCGATTATGCCAAAAAATTGGGAATTACGAGCTTCATGGATGCGGTTCCATCCCTGTGTTTGGGAAGTTTTGAAATCTCCTTGGTTGAAATGGTGGGCGCTTACGGAGCATTCCCCAATGGCGGTGAATGGGTAGAACCCATGTACATCACCCGAATTGAAGATAAAAACGGGAATGTTTTGGCCGATTTCACCCCAAAAGTAGAAGAAGTTTACGACGAAAATACCGCCTTCATCACCACTCAATTGCTGCAAGGCGTTTGCAGAAGAGGTACCGGCGGTAGCATTTGGGCTTACTCCAATTGCTACGTAGGCGGAAAAACAGGAACCACCAACGAAAATGCCGATGGCTGGTTCATGGGAATTACACCCCGATTGGTGGTAGGCTGCTGGACCGGTGCCGAAGATCGCCGCGTTCGCTTCCGAAGCACCCAACTCGGTGGCGGCTCCCATTCGGCCCTTCCTCAAGTAGGACGATTCTTGGGAAAAGTGTATGCCGATAAAGATTTAGGATACGAAAACCGCGATTTTGAAGTGCCCAAAGGCTTCCGAATGGAAGTGCTCAACTGCGCCAATCGCGGCCTGGAAACCATCGCCACCTCCTCTACC
>JAIYBD010000013.1 GCA_027488715.1 Bacteroidota bacterium
GAAGAGAAATCACGCATTTGAGCCATACCTTTTTCAGCAAGGACTTTGGTAATGGCAGCGGTAAGCGTTGTTTTACCGTGGTCAACGTGACCAATTGTACCAATGTTTACGTGTTCTTTGGTACGTTCAAATTTTTCTTTAGCCATTTTAGGTTCAGTTTAGTTTGTTTTCTTTTTTTTTGAGCCGATGACGAGATTTGAACTCGTGACCTCTTCCTTACCAAGGAAGTGCTCTACCCCTGAGCTACATCGGCGATGAAAATTGGAGCGGAAGACGAGGTTCGAACTCGCGACCTATAGCTTGGAAGGCTATCGCTCTACCACCTCAGCTACTTCCGCTTTTATTTCACCGCGTGGTGTGGTGGGGAAAGAAGGATTCGAACCTCCGAAGTCGAAGACAGCAGATTTACAGTCTGCCCCATTTGGCCACTCTGGTATTTCCCCGGTTTAGAACATTTGAGCCTCCAGTCGGATTCGAACCAACGACCCCGAGATTACAAATCACGTGCTCTGGCCAACTGAGCTATGGAGGCAATTCCATTTGTTCACTCAAAGAACAATCCATTTCGTTAGGAAACTTCCCTCTGAAATGGATTGCAAAATTATAACGCGTTTTCCAAAAAAAAAAGCACTTCTGAAAATTTATCTTCTCATTTCTTTTTCTTTTGCTTTTTGAAGTTGTTTTTTCAAACTCTCAACCGCTAAATCTACGCTCTCTTCAAAGGAATTGCATTGTTCTTTAGCAAATAAGGTGTGTCCCGGAACGTTTAATTTAATTTCAGAAATTTTATTTTCCTTTTCTTCCGACTTCTCTAAACGAAGGTAAACATCGGCACTAACAACTTTTTGATTAACGTTTTCAAGTTTTGAAACTTTCTTTTCGACAAATTCCAACAAGGCACCGCTTGCTGAAAAATGAATGGATTGTGTGTTGATTTCCATAATTTATGCTTTAGGATGTTTCTTTTTGTAAATATCTCTCAATCGTTCGATGGACTGATGCGTGTAAACCTGGGTTGCGGCTAAACTAGAATGTCCCAACAACTCCTTTACGGCAACAAGTTCTGCACCTTCATCCAATAAATGGGTGGCAAAAGCATGTCGAAATTGGTGCGGTCCTTTTTTTGATGCCGTTGTAACCATAGATAAAGATTCTCGTACAAATTGATAAACGTGGGAAACCGTGATTGATTTTCCTTGGGGATGAAGAAAAAAATCATCTCCATCAAATAACGGAAATTCCCGATTGCGTGTAGCAAGATAATTTAAAATTTCTTTCTTCAAAAAATTTGTCATCGGAATGATTCTCTCCTTCCCTCTTTTCCCGAATACTTTTATTTGACTTCCCGACAAATCAATGTCATTTTGTTTCAAACTAACCAATTCAGCACGTCGCATACCGGTGGAATACAACATGCTAATGAGCATTCTTTTTAAAACCATGGGATAATCCACAACCTCTTGAAACTCTTCAAATAACTTTTCTACGGTTATCTGATCAACCCCTTCGGTCAACCGTTTTGAAATCTTTGGCTTTTTAATTTTTTGAAGAGGATCTGCAGAAATAAGTTGTTTCTTCAACAAAAACTTACTGAACGATTGAAGCGAAGAAATTTTCCGATGGATAGTTTTGGGCTGATTTCTTTTCTCCGACAAATAAGCCATGAACGAACGGAACATCGTGGGTTGAACCTCGGCGAAGGAAACTACTTCGAAAGTCTGTTGAATATAAAAATAAAACTCGCGCAAATCCTGATGATAAGCGCGAGTTGTATGTATACTATAACGTTTCTCGAATTGAAGATATTCGATGAACGATAGAATGATTTTGTCTTCAGCTTCCACAGCGGAAAGCTAATCAATAACTGGATTAAATACCAGCTTGTTGCTGCATTTTTTGACGGTAAGCAGCGCGAATGATACCTTGACGAGAAGTGATAGATTTCTTCTCGTATGCTTGACGTGAACGTAATTCTTTCATTACGCCAACTTTTTCAAACTTCTTTTTGAAACGCTTTAAAGCGCGATCGATGCTTTCACCTTCTTTAACTTCAATCAGAATCATAACATTATTTTGGATTGCAAAAATAAGAACTTTTTTTTAACTCGCAACCTTTCCCATAAAAAAAGTGGGAGCATCAGCCCCCACTTTTAAAAATCAGAATGAAAAGATTACTTGATGGTTAGTTTTTGAATAAACTCACCCTGTGCAGAAGATACTTTCAACAAGTACAATCCGTTAGCAACCTGGTTCAATCCAAGCGTAATCAATTGATTAGGATTCTCAAATGACCATGACTGAACTACTTTTCCATCCAATCCTGTAAGAACAACTTGAACAGCACCTTTCACTTCTTGAGCGAATGCGATGTTGCAAACATCTTTGGTTGGGTTTGGATAAATATTCAATCCGATCATTGAAGAGGCGGTTGAAGCAACTTGATTCATCACGCGCACTTCAGGAGATGTAGAGAATAAACCATGTTGATCATTCATACGAACTCGGAATTGATCACCTTCATTGGAAGGAACAACAACTGAATAAACATCCATAGATTGACGGCTGGTATTGCCATTCACTTGGTTAATCGTTACCCAATTGTTACCAACGAGTTTTTCTACGAAGAAACGCGCATTGGTGAATTCTTCAGCTACTTTCCAAGAAACATTGGCAAAATTTCCAACTTGAACAGCTACAACTTGGTACCATTCGGTGTAAACAGGGAAAATAGACTCATCTGTGTAATCCATAGCACGAGGTGCAACAGTTTGACGCATTTGAGGTCCACCTTGGAAAGTCGTAGAATTACCGATACGTCCTACAAAAGCATCGTTTGTAGTTCCAGCAGCAGTCAATGAGATGTTCATGATGCTTGCAGTTCCTTTGTAAGTACCTGTGAAGTAAGGAGTGCCCTTGCTTGAAGCTGCAACTGCATTCGTAATTTCATAATCTGCACCGGAAGTTTTTGAAATGAAACGTGGATTTGCTGAAGCATCCATGCTAGATACATAACCGTCACCGAAAGCACTACCTGTAATTACTTGGCCAAAGAAGTTGGAATTGTTTTGTGCAAAACCAGAAACCAACAAATTAGTGCCATGTTCTACCATGGAGGTGGTGAAGTCATCACCAGTTCCGCCGGAAACTTTCAACGATTGGTAAACCCCACTGTTACTCCATTTAGCGAAGAACAAATCGCGGCTACCGTTCGTGTTAAGAAGATTACGGGCAAGAGAGCCGCGAGATCCAATTCCCAAATCGAAGGTTCCAAGAACACAAACGTTACCGCTTTGATCCAAAGAAACGTGGTTTCCGATTTCAGATCCAGAACCGGTTAAGGAACGAGCCCACTGCAAAGAACCTGAAGAATTCAATTTTGCAACAAACATATCATAAATACCACCAGAAGCTAATCCGAATGGACCTTGAATGTCTTTGTTGTTACACAAACCACCAGTAATGTAAACATTTCCCGAATTATCCAAAGTTAAACCACGAAGGATATCTGCTTGAGCTCCAGCCGAAGTGTACACCCAGTTAGAAGCCCCTGTGATACCATTAAATTGGGCAACAAAAATGTCCAAATCACCAGCAGAAGTCAAATTATTTCCATCAATAACCATGTTACCATTGTAGGTACCAGCCAAATTGATTTCTTCTGTAATGATGTTAACACGCATACCTGTAACCAATTCACTACCAGTTCCACCGAAGCGACGTGCAAATGAAACAACACCAGAAGCGTTAAA
>JAIYBD010000039.1 GCA_027488715.1 Bacteroidota bacterium
AATGGCACCAATTCATCAATCATGATGGCGACTGATTCAAAAGGAAACATCGATGGGGTATTGAATAATTTCAACATGACCTCAACCACCTCAAATTTTGTTACGGGTGTAACCAATTTCACTCCAGTATCGGCCAACATTTGCCCAGGAGGTTCTTACTCCGTTGGAAATCGCAATTTTACCACGGCTGGAAATTTCTTAGTGCGTATTGCTGGTCGCGATGGTTGCGATTCTGTTATTGTATTGAGTTTGTCGGTAACCGACACGGCTGTAGTTAACAACGGTCCTGCATTGAAGGCTCGCCAAGATTCTGCAACTTACCAATGGGTTCGTTGTAATCAAGGATTTGCCACAATTGCTGGTGCTACCACCCAAAGTTATTTGCCTCCAGTGAGTGGCGTTTATGCGTGCATTATCACCTACAAAGGATGTACCGATACTTCTGGCTGTCGCATTTACAACCGCCTTGGAGCCGGGAATATGAACTGGTCGGAAGCGGTTGTTGCCTATCCCAATCCAACTCACGATCGTTTAAACGTAGAAGTTACGTTAACCCAAGGGATGTACCAATTCCAAATTACCGATTTGAACGGTCGAGTTGTGAAAACAGGAACAGGAATGTCCAATCAACGGGAAGTGATTTCCATGAACGACCTTCAAAAAGGAATCTACCTACTGAAGATCAATTCGAATGGTGAGCAAGCCACATTAAAAGTGGTAAAACAATAAAAATGAAAAAGCGGGCTTCGGCCCGCTTTTTTTTAATCCATCAAATTCAATTCCGTTTCCAATTCTCCTTTAGTTTTCAGATCCTTCTTTTCAATGGCCCATCGGATGCCTTCTTCCAAAAGTTCGATCGCTTTTTCATTTTGATTCAATTGAACGGCAACTCGGCTCCATTGAAGGTACATGCCCACGTAATCGGGGGCCAAGGAATAGAGCGTATGATACCATTCCATTGCCATCTGCCAATCTTCCATTTTTTGGTATTCGTGGGCAATGGCATAAACAATGAAAGAATCTTGCTCATTTGTTTTAAAGATTTCAAACAACTGTTGTAGTCTATCGTTTTTCATAAGTACCTTTGTGCGCCTTTAGGCTACAAAATAAAACAAAAAAAGCTTATGAAGATTCTCGTTTGCGTTAGTCAGGTTCCTGACACAACCACGAAGATTACCTTCACCCCCGACAACAAATCGTTGAATACGGCAGGGGTTCAGTTCATCATCAATCCGTATGATGAATTAGGAATTACCAAAGCCTTGGAATTGAACGAACAAACGGGTGGTGGAACGGTAACCGTGATCACGGTTGGCGGGGCAGATACCGAACCCAATATCCGAAAAGCATTAGCCATGGGCGCTGATGATGCTGTTCGCATTGATGCTGAACCTACGGATGCATTTTTCGTTGCTCAGCAAATTGCTAACTACGCTTCTAGCCAAAACTTCGACATCATTTTCACGGGCCGTGAATCCATCGATTACAACGGTGGACAGGTGGGTGGAATGGTGGCCGAATTGTTGAATATCCCCCATGTTAATGTGATTACCGCAATTACGGTGAATGGTAATACAGGTACCGTTGAACGCGACATTGATGGCGGACGTGAAGTGGTGGAAGTAACAACACCATTTTTAGTATCGGCTCAAAAAGATTTGTGCGAGCCACGAATTCCGAACATGCGTGGAATCATGACCGCTCGCACCAAACCATTGCAGGTTATTGCTGCCAACGGTGCCGATAAGCGAACCGAAGTAGCTCAATTTCAAGCTCCAGCACCGAAGGCCGGAGTTAAGTTCATCGATCCAACCAACATGGACGAATTGGTTTCATTGCTTCACAACGAAGCGAAAGTACTTTAATCATGAGTGTATTAGTTTTTGCTGAAAATTCTGAAGGACGCTTTAAAAAAGCTGCTTTCGAAGGAGTTGCCTTCGCATCGGCCATTGCTGGCGGAACCGTTACTGCGGTAGTTTTAGGAAGCATGGATGCTGCCAATGCTGCTGAATTGGGAAAATACGGTGCTTCTAAAGTGCTTCATTATTCCGATGCCTCTTTCAATTCGATGGATGCTGGCGTATTTGCGCAGGTCATTTCCGATGCAGCATCCAAAGTGGGCGCTCAATGGGTTATCGTCTCCAATACCTACACCGGTAAAGCCGTAGCTCCTCGCGTAGCTGTACGTTTGAATGCAGCTTTTGCACCTGGTATCATTGCACTTCCCGAAGGAAATACCGTAAAACGTTCCGTTTTCTCCAACAAAGGATTTGCCGATTTTTCATTGAATCAATCGGTGAAAGTGGTTTCCCTTACTCCCAATTCTTATTCCTTCACAGAAGGTTCCGGAACGGCCGAGGTTGAATCTTGCTCTTTTTCTCCTTCTGGAAATCGTGTATCGGTAAAAGAAGTGAAGAAGGCCGCCGGTAAAGTGCCCTTGACCGAAGCGGAAGTTGTGGTTTCCGGCGGACGTGGATTGAAAGGTCCCGAAAACTGGCACTTAATCGAAAATTTAGCCGATACTTTGAACGCAGCTACAGCGTGCTCCAAGCCCGTTTCCGATGTTCATTGGCGCCCTCACAGCGAGCACGTTGGACAAACTGGAATCACCATCAAACCGAATTTGTACATCGCTTGCGGAATTTCTGGAGCTATTCAGCATTTGGCTGGAGTGAGTTCTTCCAAAGTAATTGTTGCCATCAATACCGATAAAGAAGCACCTTTCTTCAAGGCTGCCGATTATGGCGTTGTTGGTGATGTTTTTGATGTTCTTCCTCGATTGAACGACGCCATCAAAGCATTCAAAAACTCTTAAAATACTTCATTTTAATAAAATAGAAAGCCTCGATGATAATCGGGGCTTTTTTAGTTTTTCTTTCTCCGTTTAACTTCAATGTTAGGATTGATTTCCAACATGGCCTGAATAAATTCTTCTTTTTGTTTGGGAGAAATAAGGACGTAATCCCAGGGTGATTTCCGAATCTCCAAACGGTCCAAGCTTGCGGCAGGAGAACTTAGCGGATTGTTGGTTTCGATGATTTTTTGAACTTCGGAAATAAGGATTTTCTTTCGGAATAGAAAGCCACTTTTTACTTCCAATTCAGTTCCTTGGATGGTGTAAATCGTGGTTAAAAAAAGATGGGAAATCCAGAAAATAAGAAGGAGCATCACGGCCGCAATCCACCAGATTTGTTGAACAAGAAGTAGAACCGTTACGCCTCCCCAAATTAAGCCGATCATCACAACAAA
>JAIYBD010000004.1 GCA_027488715.1 Bacteroidota bacterium
GAAGCTGTTTTCCGAAAGACGTTCAAGCGTTGGCCAAAACTGCTAAAGAGAACGACTATTCTTTTCAAGTTCTTCACTCGGTGATGGAAGTAAACGAGCGTCAGAAAACCATTTTGGTTGATAAAATCATTGGGAAATACGGCACCGACCTTCGCGGTAAACATTTTGCCATGTGGGGGTTGGCATTCAAACCCAACACGGATGATATTCGAGAAGCTCCTGCTTTGTACATCATCGAGAAATTATTGGGCCTAGGAGCAACCATCAGTGCTTTCGACCCTGAAGCCATGGCCAATGTAAAACGTTTCCATGCCTTTCCTATTGAATACGGGAACAATCCCACTGAAGTGTTGAAAGGTGCGGATGCACTGATCATCGTTACTGAATGGAACGAATTCCGCACCCCGAACTTTGAAGAAGTTAAAAACGAATTGAAGGCACCCGTTATTTTTGATGGAAGAAATCTTTTCCCTGTTGCCGAAATGGAAGGAAAAGGATTCTACTACAACAGCATCGGCCGCAAAACGGTTCTTGGATGAGAAGAGTCCTCATTACCGGAGCGGCGGGTTTTCTCGGCTCACACCTGTGCGATCGATTTATCGCTGATGGTTTCGATGTAATCGGAATGGATAACCTTTTAACGGGAAATCTCCAAAACATTGAACACCTTTTCCAACACGAGCGATTCACATTTTACCATCATGATGTTAGTAAATTTGTGTTTGTGCCCGGGGAATTGGATTTTATCCTCCACTTTGCTTCTCCCGCAAGTCCCATCGACTATCTTCAGATGCCCATTCAAACCTTGAAAGTAGGTTCCTTGGGTACCCACAATCTTTTGGGACTAGCTTTAGCAAAAAAAGCTCGAATTTTGGTGGCTAGTACGTCCGAAGTGTACGGAGACCCCTTGGTTCACCCCCAGAAAGAGGAATATTGGGGAAATGTAAATCCCGTTGGTCCACGAGGGGTGTACGATGAGGCAAAACGCTTCCAAGAATCCATCACCATGGCCTATCATACTTTCCACAAATTGGAAACGCGTATTGTTCGAATTTTCAATACCTATGGCCCAAGGATGCGTTTAAACGATGGTCGGGTTTTACCCGCTTTCATCGGCCAAGCCATTCGAAAAGAACCACTTTCTGTTTTCGGAGACGGAACTCAAACACGCTCTTTTTGCTACGTTGATGATTTGGTAGAAGGGATTGTTCGATTACTAAATTCCGATTATGCGGGCCCGGTCAATATTGGAAATCCAGAAGAAATTACCATCAACCAATTTGCCCAGGAAATTCTAAAAATTACCCATTCCGATTCTCCCATTAAATATCATCCGCTCCCCGTGGATGATCCTAAACAGAGAAAACCAGATATTTCCTTAGCCCAATCCATCTTGAATTGGGAACCCAAAGTGAACCGAGAGGAGGGATTGAGAAAAACTTTGCAGTACTTTAGTCAACAAATCGAGGATAACGCATGATCAATTCATTTATCAAAAGGATTTTGGTCACCGGAGGTTCGGGTTTCATTGGAACCCATGTTGTTGAGGAATTGGTCAAAAATTACCCGCAATATCTAGTTGTAAATGTGGATTTGTTAACCTACGCTGGTCATGAAGAAAATAACCAAGAATGGGCGCAAGCTTCAAATTACCGATTTGAAAAAGGGGATATTCGTGATTTTTCAACCATTCAATTGCTTTTTCAACAATACGACATTACGGATGTTATCCATTTAGCAGCGGAAAGCCATGTTGACCGATCTATCGAAAATCCGTTGGATTTTGTAACTACCAACGTGATTGGCACCGTAAATCTGCTCAATGCAGCAAAACAGGCCTGGGGTGAACACGCTAATCGATCAGAGCATGTTTTTTATCACGTAAGTACCGACGAAGTTTATGGAGCCTTGGGAGATCAAGGGTTTTTTACCGAAGAAACACCCTACGACCCTCGCTCACCCTACAGCGCATCCAAATCATCAAGTGATCATTTCGTAAGGGCATATCATCACACCTATGGGTTACCGGTGGTCATTTCAAATTGTTCCAACAATTACGGCCCCAAACAACATCCCGAAAAATTAATCCCCGTTACCATTCAAAAAATTATTCATAACAGCCCTATTCCCGTTTACGGAAAAGGAGAAAATATTCGTGATTGGTTGTGGGTAAAGGATCATGCCAAAGCGATTGTTATGCTTTTCCATGAAGCAAATTCCGGTGAAACCTTTAATATCGGTGGAAATAACGAGTGGAAAAACATCGATTTGGTGGAATTGATTTGTTCTTTAATGGATGAAAAATTGGGACGTCCTCAAGGGTCATCCAAAGCCTTGATTCAGTTTGTTCAAGATCGTAAGGGCCACGATTTTCGTTACGCCATCGATGCTTCAAAATTGATGAACACCGGCAAATTCACACCAACCCGCGATTTTAAATCCAAACTTTCTGAAACCATAGATTATTATTTATTATGAAATCAATAGCTATCCATTGTCTTAGTTTATTCCTGTTGGTCTCAGGTCTCTCATCGTGCATTTCCAATGCGCGATTCAATTATTTATTGGATACCGAAAAAGCTCGGAAGCAAAACTTTGTTGCTCCCAAGGCAGACACCTCCCATGTTTTGCTCCAAATTCCAAGTTTCATCGAATTTCGAATTAATACGGGTGATTGGTTAATGATCAATATCAAGTCCGATAAATATTCGTTGAATTTGGATAAAGATTTTTCCGTCAATCCAACACGTCAAATGGCCGGAAACCAGATGATGGGCGGTGGTGCTTATTTCTTGTCGTATATGGTTGATTCCTTGGGAAACGTTAATCTTCCCATCATTGGCTCCATCAACGTTAAGGGATTAACCACCAATGCTGCTGAATTGGTCATTGAACAAGAAGTTCGCAAGTATTACAAAACATCCGACATCTTTGTGCAGGTAAAAAATGCGCAATTGTATTATTCCATCATTGGAGAAGTAACGGTTCAGGGATTTTACCAAATGCAAGCAAACAATCTTTCCGTTATTGAAGCCATCGCCCAAGCCGGTGGATTAAATCCTGTTGCCAACCGCGGGAATATTCGACTTATTCGAATGTACAATGGTACTCCCAAGATGTATTCCATCAATTTGAACGACATTTCTTCGGTGACACGGACCGAGTTTTTTATTCAGCCCAAGGATATCATTATCGTTGATGCCCTGCCCATCCGCCAAACCGGGCTGATTAATCCGAGTTTGAAAGAAGGGGCCTCCCTTTTCTTATACCTTACCTCTTTGCTTACCGTATTCAAAATCTTTTAATAGCCATGGTTCAAGATAATAGTACAACCCTAAAAGATCAAGACGAGAATTCGTTAGATTTCAAATTACTTCTCAATAAGTTGTTTGGTATGTGGCCCATCATTTTGATGAGCTTACTCTTTTCGGCTTTGGTAGGATTTGTTTTTAACCGTTACTCCATTCCATCTTATGCTATTCGCGGAACGGTGATTATTTCCGATCGCCAAGAAAATCAAAAAGGCGTGGTACTCTTGAATCTCAATGGCATGATGAATTCAGGCGAGGTGATCGAGAATGTTTTGGGCGTACTTAAATCGAGAAGTATTACCGAAAAAACCCTTGAGAAGATCGAATTTGGAACCAAATATTATACGGTTGGAAAAATTCAAAAATTCGTTGAAATTCACAGCAATAATCCAATTAAAGTTGTTTTCGACTCCTCCCACGTCCAAGAATTGAACGGCTCCTATTTGGTCAATGTTGTTGACCAAAGTACGTTTACGTTGGATTGTGTAAATCGAGGCAAACTCTTCAATCCTGCCAAGCAAACCGAGGAGAAGGATAAATCCTTGAAATTTAAGTTTGCCAATGGTAAAAAATATCGTTTTGGTGAAGTTATTGAAACACCAACCTTTAAATTTATTGTACATAAATCGCTTAATCCATCAGGAATTCTTCCCAAAGAGGTATATTTTACAACGTTTTCCTACCAACAACTCGTACAACAATACATCGGGAAGATTGATTTCAATAGGCCAAATCGAAATGCGAATATCATCGAAGCTTCGATGAAATCCCCAATTCCAGAGAAAGACATCATTTTCCTTGAAACCCTACTTCTTACGTTCCAAGACATGAAGTTAGATGAACAAAGAGAAAGTGCTATCAATACCATTCGATTTATCGACGAGCAATTGGAGATCATTTCTGATTCTTTGGGAAAAGTTGAAGGAGGCATCGAAAATTTCCAATCTCAAAGTATCTTCTCTTCAACGGCCAATGGTGAAACATTCATCATGCAACGCCTTGCATCACTTAACGATGAAAAGTCGAAAGAATTACTGAAAATCCGATACCTCAATTACCTGAAGAATTATCTGAAAAACAAATCCAATTTCACCGATGTTGTTTCCCCATCTTCGGTAGGAATTGAAGATCAAGTTGTTTTGGATCTTTTGGGCAAGTTGATTTCAAATTCTTCAGAATTTCAATTGGTTAAGGAAAGCTTTTCACCAAAAACAGCCATTTATCAAGAAAAGTATCAGATTATTCAAACCAATCGAAACGCTTTGCTTGAAGCCATTACCGATTATTCCCAAAAGTTAAATAACAACCTCAATGAGCTCTCGAATAGCATTTCAAAGCTTGAAGTTCAGGTACGATCCATCCCCAATCAAAATCGTAAACTTTCCGATTTAACTCGTCGTTTTGGAGTACAGGAAAACATGTATAAGTTCCTACTTGAAAAACGAATTGAGTATGGAATTACCAAGTTTTCGGCCATTTCTCCATTCCAAATTCTCGATAAACCCAGAATTGGTGAAGTATTATCGCCAAGAAAAGCATTCAACTATTCTATCTGTTTGATTATTGGGCTCTTATTACCCATCATTTTGTTATTGATTCTTGATTTCTTGAACAATAAACTCAACTCTGTGGACGATTTAAATCGAGCCACCTACATGAAAAATATTGGTGTAATTTCTCACAACAATAAAAATCACCCACTTGTAGTACAGAATTTCCCAAAATCGATGATCTCTGAAACCTTCAGGTCGCTGAGAACCAACATTAACTACTTTGTTGGGAAGGAACAATTCAGAATTCTTATTACTTCCAGTATTTCAGGTGAAGGAAAAACGTTTTGTGCCGTTAACCTCGCTGCAGTTTTTGCCATCGCTGGGAAAAAAGTTGTGCTTCTTGGATTCGACTTACGTAAACCTAGAATTAACAACGATTTCGAAATGATCAACGACATTGGTTTGACCAATCACTTGATTAAAGACACCCCCATCGAAAAGATCATCAAGAAAACAGAAATCAATAACCTCGACGTTATTTTATCCGGTCCAGTTCCTCCTAATCCTTCAGAGTTGATTATTTCTCCCAAAGTGACCACGTTGATTGAAACGCTTGAGAAAACCTACGATATTATTGTTATTGATACCCCTCCAGCTGGATTGATTACCGATGCCTTGGATTTAACCAAATTTGCCGATATCAATTTGTATCTCGTTCGTCAATCACTTACCGAACGTCAAAATTTGATGTTCATCAATAGCCAAATTGAGAAAGGAAATATTTCAAAAATCTTCACCATCTTCAACGATTTTGACATGCGTAGAACCAACAGCTATGGTTATGGCTACGGTTATGGCTATGGTTACGGCTATGGTTACGGCTACGGTTACGGCTATGGTTACGGCTATGGTTACGGCTATGGTGGTTATGGCTATGGTTATTACGAAGAAGATTATCAGAAGCCCAAAACATTTAAGGACAAATTTTTGAGCATATTTAATTTAAAGAATAGCAACGATGAATAATAATATTGCCGTTATCGGCTTGGGGTACGTCGGTTTACCTTTGGCTGTAGAATTTGGGAAGAAATTAAACACCATTGGCTTCGATATTAACCTCGATCGTATTCATGAACTTAAAAATGGATACGATCGCACCTTAGAAGTGGATGAGGCCAATTTAAAGTCATCTACACAATTATCGTTCACCAATGATTTGGAGCAGCTTAAACAAGCTAATTTCTTTATCATTACGGTTCCCACACCCATTGATAAAAACCGTCGACCAGATTTAACACCTTTGAAAAAGGCCTCCGAAACGGTAGGTAAGGTTTTGAAAAAAGGTGATATCGTGGTTTATGAATCAACCGTTTATCCTGGATGTACCGAAGAAGATTGTGTTCCCATTTTGGAGCGTGTAAGTGGTTTGAAATTTAACATTGACTTTTTTTGCGGTTATTCCCCCGAGAGAATTAATCCAGGTGATAAGGTACACACCGTAACTAAAATTCTCAAAATTACTTCGGGTTCAACACCGGAAACGGCTGAAACCGTGAATCAAGTTTACCTTTCCATCATTGAAGCCGGAACCTATAAGGCGCCTTCCATCAAAGTTGCGGAAGCTGCAAAGGTGATTGAAAATTGTCAACGCGACATCAATATCGCGTTCGTTAATGAACTATCCCTCATCTTTGAACGAATGAATATCGATACCATTCAAGTTCTAGAAGCCGCTGGCACCAAATGGAATTTTTTACCTTTTCGCCCAGGGTTGGTTGGCGGACATTGCATTGGAGTAGATCCTTACTATCTTACCTATAAGGCAGAAGAATTGGGATACCATCCAGAAGTGATTTTATCCGGTCGAAGAATCAACGACAATATGGGGGCTTGGGTCGCCAATAAAGTGGTTAAGTTACTCATTCATAAAGGCCATACCGTAAACAAAAGTAACGTTTTGATGCTCGGAATGACATTTAAAGAAAATTGTCCCGACATCAGAAATTCCAAAGTTATCGACATCATTCACGAATTGAAAGAATTTGGAACCAACGTAGAAATTTACGATCCTTGGGCTGATAATGAAGAGGTAAAGCACGAATATGGGGTAGAGCTGATCAAAAATATCGATAAAAAATACGATGCTGTGGTTTTAGCCGTAGCTCACGATGAATTCGAAACCTTCGATCTCTCCAAAATTTCTCATGATACTACCGTGATTTTTGACGTGAAAGCAAAACTTTCAAAAGAAATTATCGACGCTCGATTGTGATATGAAAGTATTAATTACAGGAACTGCTGGGTTTATCGGATTCCATTTGGCCGAAAAATTACTTGGTTGTGGCCATGATATCGTAGGTTTGGATAACATCAACGATTATTACGATGTTCAGTTGAAATACGACCGCTTGGCATTCCATGGGTTTAATCGCCAACAGGCATCAGAGTTCCATCAAATTCAAACCAGCAGTCTCCATCCTAGTTACCGGTTTGTTCGAATGAACCTGGAGGATAAGGCAGAGATCATGGATCTTTTCCAAAAGGAACGATTCGAAGTTGTTATCAATTTAGCAGCTCAGGCCGGTGTACGCTATTCCCTCACGAATCCCGATGTTTATGTTTCTTCCAATGTTCAAGGATTCTTAAACATTTTGGAAGCTGCAAGAAAATATCCCGTTAAAAACCTAATCTATGCGTCCTCGAGCTCGGTTTACGGATTAAACAAAAGTATTCCATTCAAAGAAAGTGATCCAACCAGTCATCCCATTTCATTGTACGCTGCCTCCAAAAAAGCCAATGAAATGATGGCCCATACTTATGCTCAATTGTTTGGAATTCCTGCCATTGGATTGCGATTCTTTACCGTTTATGGCCCTTGGGGAAGACCCGATATGGCACTTTTCTTATTCACCAAGGCCATTACCGAGGGAAAACCGTTTCAAGTTTTCAATCACGGCGATATGAGTCGCGACTTTACCTACGTAGGTGATATCGTAGAATCCATAAAACGCTTGATGGATACCCCTGCCCAATCCGATCCTCTTTGGGATCCCAAACATCCCAATCCTGCCCATAGTTCAGCACCGTACCGAATTTATAATATTGGACATAATTCTCCGGTACAGTTGATGGACTATGTTCGAAATATCGAAAAGTACTTGGGCATGGAAGCCAAAGTTGAATATCTTCCCTTGCAAGATGGAGATGTACCCAATACGTGGGCCGATGTTTCCGAACTCATTGATACCATCCAGTACAAACCCCAAGTAAAAATAGAAGAGGGAATTGATCAATTCGTTAAGTGGTATACCGAGTATTACAAAATTGATGTAAAAAAGGCTTAGGATTTTCACGAAAATTGCTTACTTTTGCAAAAGAAAACACGAAGAGGGGACCGAATGTCCCCTCTTTTTTTCAAATGCCTGAGTTAAATAACGTTCTAGAATCATTCATTCAACAA
>JAIYBD010000260.1 GCA_027488715.1 Bacteroidota bacterium
CTGATGCCTTTTTCTTGCAGGGCCTTTCTGATTTTCATTTTCCCCCAATGCTTGATTCGGAATTTTCCTCCCGAAAAGGCCTGGGCAAATCGTACATCATTTTGGAAGTTTTGATCTTGGAGAGCCTTAGCAATAAGGAGAATGCTCTCGTAGGAAGCGTCAAGGGTTTCTAATTTTTGGGTGACTTCCCGGTAAGATCGTTCTTGGCGGCTGCACCAAAGCGCCAAACGCTTGAAGAGTTTTTTGTCTTCCTCTTTCAAATTACTGCAATTTGTACAAAATGGGCAAACGCATCATGGTGTTTACCGATTTTCCGTTTTGCATTCCAGGCGTCCACTTCGGCATTTTTTTAATGGTTTTCAAAGCTGCGTTGGAAAGCAATGGGCTTGGGCTCCTTAAAATGGTAAAATTGCCGCAAACACCGGTAGAATAAACCGTAAACTGAACAAATACTCGACCTTCTAATCCTTGTTCCCGTGCTTCTTCCGGGTATTCCAAGTTCTTTTGAAGCCATGCCATCAGGGCATTTTGTCCGCCCGGAAACTCCGGCATTTGTTCAACAATTTGAAGAACTTCTTGATTGGAGGTGTCTTGCGGTGTTACTTGAGGACCTTCTGTTGGAACCTTTTCTTGGGGTGCTTCGATAGGTCGAGCATCGTCGATCAATAAAATCTCGGTTGATTGTACAGTATCAAAAATGGATTCACCTTTGGGAACCGCAACATCGGAAACCATGGTTTTGGTTTCCATCTCCTTTGGGGCTTTTCCAGAAATTTCTTTTTGATGACTCTTGCATCCCAATCCAAAGAGAAGCAATGTTCCAAGGGCAAATCTTACCATACAAATTTCAATAAGGGGTATTTGGCCAAACTATCCAAATTAGAAACCTCTCGGAAAGTGGGCGATTGCAAATAATAATTGGCATCGATTCCAGTATCTTTCAAATTGGTTGGAATTCGAATTCGGCTTGAAAAAATTCCGGCGGTGGGGTTTCCTTTTTTGCTGACGATGTTGGTGAACGAAGGACGATCCTGAACAATGGAAGTGCTGGGCTGATTGATGTTGATGAAGGTAGCCAAATCTTGACCGCCCACGTGAACGATGAATTCAATCCCTTTCAACTGTCGATTAATGGTGTCGATTTTCGGAAGGGATTGATTGAGAAACTCAAGGATCTCCAATCCGTTCAATGAGTAGGTAAACAAGCCCGCTGTATTGATAAACAAGTTTTTGTAGATGGTGTAATCCACGTATTTGAATTCGTTGGTTTGCGGGGGTTGGTCGGGATCGTATTGAGTGTAGTGAACGCGAGCAGTCATTTCGTGAATTTTCCCGTTGGCCGGCGTGGTGAACTTGATGTTGTTCGTTTTCCGACTCATGCGAATAACGCCGGGAATTCGAGCGGGTTCGCTGAGGGCAAAATTGTTCACCATTTTGGTTTCGGAAGTTACTTCATCGCCCGATGGAGTGATGGCCACCACTTTGTACATTTTGGAAACATCCAAACGCGCTTGGGTTTTGTATAAAACTTGGTATTTATTGCCGAAGAAACCTGAATCTTTGGGTACCGTACGATCTTCTTCCAACGGAAGGCTGCGGCTTAGAATCCAATTATTTCCGGAAGCTGAATACTCTTCCAAACGAGCAACGAGGTTGGGGTAGTAGAGCGAATCTTCCACTTTTGCTCCCACGGAAGCACCTGTTTTCGGATCTAAATACCCTTTGGTAATGCGGAAGAAATGAACGGAATCGTTGGCATTGAGTAGCCCCCAAACAGCGGTGACTTCTTTCCAATCTGCAGCAATTTTCAAATCGTTATTGCAGGAAGTCAACCAACAAGAGATGAGAAGGATGGCAAAAAAGTTTTTCATGAATTTCATCAGCATAACGACAAAGATAAGCGGAGAATGTTGCAATAAAATGCAAAATTTGTTGCACCTTTGTAACATGTCAGCCATTTCAAACCACCTTACGCTACTCAAGGAAAATCAAGAGTCCGAATTGGTGGTTTTGATCGATCCCGACAAGTCCGAGCAGAAATCCGTACACCGATTGGTTGAGTTGTGTTTGGATGCTCAAATTTCCCATTTATTGATAGGTGGGAGTTATGTGCCCCAAGGAAAAACTGAACAATTGTTGAAATGGATAAAGGAGGTTTCTACTGAACTTTCCTTGGTGCTTTTTCCCGGCCACCCCGATCAAATTTCCTCCCAAGCCGATGCTTTGTTGTTGTTGTCGTTGCTTTCGGGACGAAATCCCGATTATTTGATTGGTCACCATGTTCAATCGGCCAACCGCCTCAAGGAAAGCGGGTTGGATTTGATTCCTACGGCCTACATTTTGATCGATGGGGGAAAAACGACAGCGGTTCAATACATCAGCAATACCCAGCCCATTCCCCCTCAAGAAATTGCCTTGGCCTGTTCAACGGCTCTTGCCGGCGAACAATTGGGAATGAAATGGGTGTACATGGACGCCGGCAGTGGAGCACTATTGCCCATTCCCGTTGATTTGATTGAAGAAGTAAGTAAAACAACCTCCTTGCCTTTGGTGATCGGTGGCGGAATGCGCACCCCTCGTGAACTTCAAGATCGGGCCATCGCCGGTGCGCAGTGGTTGGTGGTAGGAAATGCCCTCGAAAAAGATCCAACTTTACTCAAAGAAATGGCCATGGCCATCCCACAACGCACGCGTTAACGCTGCTGAATCATCAACTTTGCCCCTTTATTTTTCCATTGGATAAAGTACAATCCTGTAGAAATCCCCGTAACGTCCAATTGAGCGTTCTCCCCCAAAGGAGAGTCCCAAGTTTGAATGAGTTGACCGGTGAGGTTGAACAGGTAAATGGGCGATTTTGGTCCTTGGGGTTGGGTAATTTCAACTCGGTCGGTGGCCGGATTGGGGTAAAGTTGAAGCTGGGTTAAGGAAGTTTTTTGAAGTTGTTGTGCACTTAGCGATCCCGCCCGATTTCGCAACGCCAAGATTCCACCATTGTTGGTTCCTAAAATCAAATCGGGAAGGGAATCGTTGTTCCAATCGGCAACGGCCATGCGGAAAGCATCTCCGAAATCGGCCTCATCCACCGATGCACCGCCCAGAGCATTGGAGTGATAAAAAACACTGTCGTAGCGGTGCAAAACCGAATCAAAAATGTTGTCGAACAACATCAAACGACCACCAAGTTCACCCAGGGCCAAGTCCCACTTACCATCGGCGTTGAAATCGGCCAAACGAGGAACCGTTTTAGCAGGGAAAATACCGTTTAAATCCAACCCACCCAAGGTATCGGGGTTATTGGCTTGGAAGATGGGCATGGTTCGAGTGCCCGTATTTCGGTAGTAAAATACGTGGCCATCGATATCGCCAGAAATCAAATCCATCAAACCGTCTCGATCAACATCCACCAGTTGAGGCGCGGAAGAATATCCCAATTGGATGTTCTGAAAGGTATCGTTTTGAAGAATAAATTCAATTTTACCGGCAACTAAAACTCCAGCATAATATTCCAAGGTGCCGTTGGAGTTCCCCGCCAATAAATCAGGTATGGAATCGCCGTTCAAATCTCCGAAAGTTGGATTTAAGTATTTTCGTTGGGTTTGCCCGATGATGTTGGAATAATTGGTATCAGCCCAATGATAGCCAGTCGCCCGATATTCGAATAGCTGAAGGGCAGCTTTGTTGTTGGCATTCTGAGTAAAAATCAGCAAATCTACATCTCCATCTCGGTCGTAATCCAAAAATTCTGGGGATGACCACCAAGGTAAATCGAGCATCGAAGCAGGGAACCAGTTCGTACTGCGCAAGGTAAACGTTTCGGGAGCGGTAGGCGATGCAGCCGTGTTTTCGTAATACCATCGACTATTGTACAGCTTCGATTTGTTGTCGAAAGGATTTACGACCAAATCCATTTTTCCATCTTCGTTCACGTCCAACCGACTCGCATGGGGAAAAACGGAACCTTTGTAAGGAACTTGATAATTGGGGAAGGAAGTATCGAGTCCGCATCCCATCGAGTCCAATCCTGTTAATGTTGAATTTTGAATGAATATTAAATTGGGATAAGAGATGTCGGACAAGAGAATATCATTTTTTCCGTCCTTATTTTGATCAAAAATGGTGAGTGTTCCTCCAGCATGCATTGTTTTTTCTGGTTTTTCTTCCTGGGAACGAAGTCCGCAAGGGCAGGAACGAAGGGTATCTCGGAAGCAATTAGCATCCAAACAAAGCCGAAGGTCATTGGTGATGAAACTTTCTTGAAAACGGCCCCAACAATTGGATGCAATGAGAAAATCAAGGGTGTCGCGCCGGTTGTAGCGTTCCATACTTAGGTTTTTGTACCAAATGATAGAAGGCGAAAAAATTTCCCATGCCAAAACATCTACGTCGCCATCGCCATCAACATCCACCACTTCTGCATTGTCGCTGGAATTTACGTACATGTTGGTTGGGAATGGAGAAAATTGAGTTTTGACTGGAATAGCTGCAGTTTTTAGGGTAAAAACGGGATAAGCATTTCCGGCTGGAGTCGTATTTCGGTACAATTTAGTTTCTCCATTGTTGTTGGTAAAAAGATCCAACCTCCCGTCACCATCGTAGTCGGCGAAATCTACCCAATCTTGAACGAAAGGAAAGAATTTTTGATACTGAGGTGCATATTCGTATTGGGTTTGCCCACCCATATTTCGATTCAGATATACCGAAATTATGGAGTCTTGCTTTTCAAAACTGAGGATATCCTGCGAGCCATCTCCGTTTACATCCATATTGAAAAACTGATTGCAGGTTGCCCCTCCATTCCAGGCAGCTTGAAGAAACAATCCCGAGGTATCAAACACGGGAAGTGGCGCTACTCGATCGAACAAAAAAGGAAAACGCCCCGTTTGCGCCACTAGAAATTGAGAAATCAAGATAAAAAATGCCGATAAAAAGAGTCGTTTCTGCATAAATTCAAAATTACATGGAAAGTTGTAGGATGAAACGTATTTTTGGAAAAATTAATTGTCACAAAATGAAGATTTTAAAAGTCCTATCTGTATTTCTGATCCTTTTTAGTATTTCGGAAAGCGTTTTCACCAATTCGGGTGGTGCACCTAGCGGATATACCGGTGCTCCCGGCGAGGGAAATTGTACCAATTGCCATAGTGGCACCGTGAATAGTGGAAGCGGAAGCGTTTCCATTAGTATTGCAGGAAATCCATCCACCTATGTTCCAGGGCAGGCCTACGATGTTACTGTTTATGTTCGCGATCCTTTGGCCAATAAATTCGGATTTCAGGCAACAGCAGTGCGAAATTCCAACAATCAGGGTGCTGGAACCATGAGTGCAGGTAGTTTCAATCAAATTTCCGTTTCAAGCAGCGGTGGAAAATCGTACGCCAACCACAATACGTCACCGGGAATTGTTCAATTCGGACGTCGTTGGACGTTTGTGTGGACGGCTCCAGCAGCAGGAACAGGCGCCGTAACGATTTACGCTGCGGGGAATGTTGCCAACAACGACAGATCTACTTCGGGCGATGAAATTTATACCAATAACCTCACCATTAACGAGGCGGTAACTTCCACGCCTCCGGTTATTTCCTCTTCTACAGTTACCGCCTGCCAAGGAGACACCATTCGTTTGCAACAAACGACCAGTCAAAGCATTACTTGGTTTTTCAACGGGGTGATCACTTCCCAAACCGGAAATTCTTTCTCAGCAACGCAGTCGGGCAACTACTACGCAGTGAATGCCAACGGCGATTCATCGAACCACCTTCGCTTGGTTTTTAATCCAAAACCTGCCGTTCCTACCGTTACTCAAACCGGACAAGGGGTTTTGGTTTCGAGTTCATCTTCGGGAAATCAATGGTATTTTAATGGTGCGCCTATTCCTGGGTCTAACGGGCCATCCATCAACATCACTTCAGGTGGTGTTTATTGGGTTACCACCACCAATAATTTTGGTTGCAGCAGCACCTCTCAGCCGTTCTATTCATCGTTGGGTGTAAATGGTGGCGTATCATCTTCGCCTCAATTGTACCCCAACCCAGGCTCTTCACCAATCTTGGATTTAGGGACATGGGAGAGGGCAGAAGTGTTGATTTGGGACGCTCAAGGTCGGGTGGTATTTCGTAGAAATATGAATGCCGGAACGATGGTATTCCCCCACTTGAATACAGGAATTTATACGGTTGAAGTTCGTTCAAATAAGGTAATTTGGAAACAAAAATGGATCAACCCATAATTAAACCCATGGATGCTGAAATGCCGGAATATTACCGGTATTACGTTGGACTAATTCCTGAGAATAATTTGGTAGAAGGGTTGAGGGCAACTTCGAAACGGTGGGAAGCCTTGTTAACTTCGATTTCGATGGAGCAATTTCATTTTCGTTATGCGGAAGGAAAATGGTCGTTGGCCGAGGTGCTGATGCACCTGATGGATACGGAGCGAATTTTTGCTTACCGGGCATTTCGCTTTTCCAGGAATGATGGAACCGTATTGCCCGGATTCGACGAGAATCATTTCATCGCTCATGCCCATGGGGAAATGGAGCAAGCCACCCCGGAGCGTTGGTTAAAGAAACATCGGAATTTGCGCGCCGTAACCCTGGATTTGTTTGAAGGAATGTCGGAAGCAGGTTTGGGTTTTTTAGGGAATGCAAACGGACTCACGGTTACTCCTCGGGCGTTAGGGTTTATGATTGTTGGCCACGATATACACCATTTGAATGTGATTCAAGATCGATATCTTTCATGATGAGAAAGCAAAAAAAGGGGCAGCTTCAGCTGCCCCTTTTTTGATGGGTTTTGGAGATGAGGATTACTTTCCAAAATTAAATTCCCCTAGATTCATCACAATGGCACGAAGTGAGAGTTGAATATCGGCCTTGATGCGTGTTGTTGATGTATGATCGCGGCGGAGAAGGCCTCTTCCTGAAATTTCAATGGAAGGTTTTTCAGCATAGGGAAGTAAATCGTCGGAAGAAAGGTAGGAAGGTTGAAATAACTTAGAGTTCAGGGGCACCGAACTCTCTCCGGCTAATTTGATTAAGGGCAAATTTTCGGCTTCTCCAAACAATTCGAACGATTCCAAATCATCAAATGTTTGATCTTCCGGGAATTCGGTTGACAGTGTAACCGAATTAACACGAATGAATTCGATATTTTCTCGATTGAGGTTGTTGTTCCTACAGAAATCAACCAAATCGATTGCAACCGATTTTTTCGCTTCAATGGTTTCACCAGCATTTTTCGGTGGAACATCGAAATAAATAGTGGCCATATTGTAGTTCACTTGGGCACTAACATTTTGTTTGTTGCAAGAGGTGAACGACCAGCCTAGGATCACCGCACCCAATAGTAGCATTTGTTTCATGTGTTTTTCGTTTTGATGAAACAAATCTGTGGAACTTTTTTGATTAAAAAAAATGACCATAAAAATTCACATGGAAATTCGTGAGGTGTTTTTTGCTAAACTGAAAAAATGGATTAAAAATGTCAAAAAAGTAAAAGAATAATTTTCAATAATTTGGCATAATGCTTAAATATGCTTTAAAATAGACAAAAAAGTGAAAAAAAGGCTACTTTATTACCTGAAAACCAATGGGCGTAAAACGTGAAATTAAAATTTATAATTTAATCCCAATCCCAAAACCTGTGAGAATTGAATGTAAGGATCTTGATCAACATCTCGTACAACAATAATGCTTCCGGTGAATCGCAACCATCGGTTGATTTTGTAAGTGAGCAGAATATCTACGCGATGATCAAATACTTTGGGTTGAGAAATTTCTTGGTAAGAAACAAATCCTTGGTAACGACCTTTGAAAGAAAGTTGTTTAACGATATCCTTTTCAACGCTCACTTGCAGCTGCATGCCAACCTCATTGCGAATTCGCTCTCCTTTAATGACCCCATATCGAACTGTATCCACCAAGCCATACACTTGTTCGTTGATCACAATGGATTGTTTCATGGCCAATAACCCCATTCGAGCATTAAAAATCTGTGCTTTTTTGTACTGAAAACCTATCGCTTCGGTAAAATATCCAGGAGCTAAAAAGGAGGAAATGAATTTTCGATTGTTGGCGTATTCGAAACCGGGGCTGAATTGAGAAACCAAATTCAAAGAGCCGAATCCCATCCACCGCTGATTGATTTCATGGCTATAGTTCCCATCCAAATAAATCAAATCTTGCGTTTTTCGAACGAATGAATCAACCACGTTTTTTTGAAGCCCAAACCTAAAATCTCCTGAAAAGGCGGCACTCATGGTTTTCTTTTTGTACAAGGCCTTGGAAATTAAAACGGTGCTTCCCGCCAAATTATTTACTCCTCCAGATTTCCAGTTTTTTGAGAAGTATGATTGGTTTCCACTTAAAGAATACTCATTCGTCCAAGTCCAATACTTTTCCGGTAAGGTGGTGGGCAATGGTTTGGAAGTACTTTGCGCAAATCCCCCGAAAACGATGACTTCGAAGGAGATGAGTAGAATTATTCCGACTTTTTTTTCCATTGAAATCTTCGGATCTTTTTGATGGAGCCAAATGAATAGATCAACGCAGGAAGTAAAATCAAATTGGCCAACATCGATACTAAAATCGTTGTACTGGTTAACATCCCCAGGGCCACTGTTCCTTCAAATTGGGACGCTCCAAAAATGGCGAAACCAAAGAAAATAATGATGGAAGTGTAGATCATCCCGCTTCCTGTTTCTTTCAAAGCGACTAGAACAGTCGTATAAATATCCCAATCGTGACGCTCAATTTCTTGACGATATTTGACCAGAAAGTGTGTCGTGCAATCCACGGCAATTCCTAATGCGATGGAAAAGACCAAGACCGTGGACGGTTTCAACGGAATTCCACTAAATCCCATAAATCCGGCTACCCACAACATCGGAAGGGTATTGGGAATAAGCGAAATAATCAAAAGGCGTAAACTTCGGAATAGGGGCAGCATCACCAAAGCGATTAGAATGTAGCTCTGCCAAATACTTGAATTTAAGCTGTCGATTAGGTATTGATTTCCTTTTAAGAACACGACACTCGACCCCGTTACCGTTACTTTAACGTTCGTGTCTTTGATAATCGAATCGATTTTGGGACGCACTTTTCCAACGATTTCCTTCATTTTGGTGGTCCCAACATCGGCCATTTTAAACGAAAGACGAATGATGGAACGACTGCTATCGGTAAATGCCGAGGCGATTTTCCCACCGGGTCCGTCGCCTTTCATGCTTCGGTACATGATGGGTAAAATGAAATTGCGCTCCATTCCACTGAAAAGGGAATACTCGGAAGGATCGCCACCGCGGTATGCTTGGCGACAGGCTTTCATCACTTCCACCAGGGAAAAAGGACGAGCAAAACTTGAGTCTTCCATCACCACTTGCTGAATTTGTTCGGCAATTTCCAAATTGGTTTGATCTAAGGCTCCGTTGGGTTCCCCGGTTTCAACCAAAATCTCGAACGGCATCAAGCCGTGAAAATGCTTCTCGAAAAACTTTAAGTCGGTATAAAGAACATCGTCGTGAGGAATATCATCTACCAAATAACTCAAGGGTTTCAACATAGTCATCCCCCACAACCCAATGATGGTGAGTACCGTTACTCCCGCATAAATCGCTTTTCGATACGTATAAGCCCATTTTCCGAATAATTCCACAAAGTAATTCACCGTTTTATTTTCCAGGTGATCGGTTTGTTTTGCGCTCGGAGGAGGTAAAAAACTGTAGATGGCGGGAACCATGATCAAACTCGAAAGGAAAATGAGCATCACGTTCAATGCCGAAATCAATCCGAATTCCACCAAAATACTGGAACCCGTCGTCATAAAAACCCCAAATCCAATGGCTGTAGTGAAATTGGCAATGAAAGTACTAGCGCCAATTTTCTCCACCACTCGCGTTAATGCCAAGATTTTATTCCCGTGTTTGGTGTATTCGATGTGGTATTTATTCAGTAGATATATGCAGTTCGGAACGCCAATCACAACAATCAAAGGCGGAATCAATCCGGTTAGAATGGTGATTTTGTAGTCGAACATCACGATGGTTCCCATGGTCCAAATGCCACCCAAAAGCACAATCACCGTTGGGATGACCACCGCTAAAAACGAGCGGAAGAAAAACCACAATAAAATGGAGGTTACCGCCACCGAAAGAATGGAAAAGAGGTACAACTCATTTTTCACCTTGGTGGCGAAAATGGTTCTTACCAAGGGAAGCCCCGAGTAATGCAACTCCACTTCTTGTTCCTTTTCAAACTGCTTTGCCCACTCCATGATCCGGTCGCAAACCTCAATGCGCTGTTTGCTGTCTAAAACCTTACGATCTAAACCAATGGCAATCAAGGTGCTCGACGATGCTGAATCGTACACCAGTCCTTCAAAGAATTTATTGGCCAAAACCTTTTGTCGGATGGTATCTACTTCCTGTTGAGTGCGCGGCAATTCAGTGCAGATTTTTGCAATTTTGAATTTCTTTGCCGTGGTATCCAACTCAATGTTGTACAAATCGGCCAAAGAAACCATGTCGGTTACTCCAGGAATTTTTTTGATGTGTTGACTTAATTGGTACCAGTCGTTGAAAAATTCTTGCTCAAAAATGCGGGGAGTTTGAACCCCTACCACAATGACGTTTCCGTCGTTCCCGAAATATTTGATGAACTTATCGAAGTTTTTGTACTCGGGATCATTCGGAGGAACGATGCGCGATTTTTCGTACGACAATTCCACCTTCGACGCCAAATAGGCCGTGTATCCGGTGAAAAGAGCGATAACAATAAGAAGCGTCCACCTGTTTCGGAGGATGAATTTCGAGAATTTAAACCACATGATTAAATGTGAATAGCGCGATTATCGGTCGCAGCTAAACAAGCTTCTTTAAATGATTCCGTAAATGTGGGGTGAGCGTGGCTCATGCGTGTAATGTCTTCTGCAGATGCGCGGAACTCCATCGCAACTACCGCTTCGGCAATCATATCGGCCACACGTGGTCCGATCATGTGAACGCCTAAAATTTCATCGGTGGTTTTATCGGCCAACACCTTCACCACCCCGTCGGTATCCATCGAAGCGCGCGCTCTTCCGCTGGCTTTGAAAGGGAAGGAACCCACTTTGTAAGCGCGGCCTTGCTTTTTTAACTCTTCTTCGGTATAACCAACGGCCGCAACTTCTGGCCACGTGTAAACCACGCCAGGAATCAACAAATAATTGATGTGTGGCTTTTGGCCAGCAATTGTTTCAGCAACAAATGTTCCCTCTTCTTCTGCTTTGTGGGCCAACATGGCGCCGCGAACAACGTCACCAACGGCGTAAATGCCGGGAACAGAGGTTTGTAAGTGATCATCAACCAATACTCGGCCGCGTTCGTCGGTGGTTAAACCGATGTTTTCCAGGCCGAGGCCATCGGTATAGGCTTTGCGCCCCACAGAAACCAAGCAATAATCGGCCTTAATTTCTACCTTTTCGTTGGTTTTCATGTTTTCGGCCACCACCGTAACGGTTTTTCCTTTCACCGTGGCAGATTCTACTTTGTGGCCCAAAAAGAACTCAAATCCAAGTTTTTCCAAACTCTTCTTCAATTCTTTGCCCATGGTGGCATCCATGGTAGGAATGATGGATCCCATGTATTCTACGACCGAAACCTTAGCGCCCAAACGAGCATACACCGAACCCAATTCCATCCCGATAACTCCACCGCCAATCACAATCATGTGCTTGGGAACTTCGGGCAAATTCAAGGCCTCCGTGGAAGTAATGATTCGCTTTTTATCGATATCGAGTCCGGGCAAGGAAGCGGGCTTCGATCCGGTCGCAATGATGGTATTTTTGGTGGTGATGGTTTTGGTTTCCGTCTCTCCTTTGATCTGAATGGTGTTTTTGTCGATGAAAGAACCCCAACCTTGGAAAACGGTGACCTTGTTTTTCTTCATTAAAAACTGAATTCCGTCGCAAGTTTGTTGAACCACTTCGTTTTTGCGGTTGATCATTTGTCCCAGGTTGACTTTCAAATTCGAAAGTTCAATTCCGTGGGTTGAGAACGTATGAGCCGCATTGTGGTAATGTTCCGAGCTGTCGAGCATGGCTTTGGAAGGAATGCA
>JAIYBD010000166.1 GCA_027488715.1 Bacteroidota bacterium
AGAACGTTATCGCTCAAATTTGCGTTGGAATACCATCGATTTCGGAAGGTGTGTGTGGTGGTATTGTTTTGATAAAAAATGAGGTAAGGATCGGCATTCATTCGACGAAGAGACTGCAAGGAAGCCGTGCCCGAGGCAGGGAAAAAACAAGAATCGTAATTCTGCCAGAAAATATAATTCCCCGAGGAGTCGATCGAGCCATTCAGATTAATTCCAGCCACCCATCGATCGTTGATGGTGTACCTCAAATTGGAATTCAATCGGATTCGTTTCGTGAAATCAAAATCCCGATAACCGGGCAAACGAACGAGGTTCCCTCCAACCACCGCACTTAGTTTGCCCATTTTCTTACCCGCCGAAAAGTTAATCCCCGAATTGGGTTGATAGAAATTGGAGGGAAGCGGATGCTCACTTCGCTGATCGAACATAGAAACAAAGGAAGTAGCCTTGAAAAAACCTTTCTTCGACTCAGGAAATCGGGTTAAAATATTGATCACCCCACCCAAAGCCGATGAACCGTACATGGCCGAAGATGCCCCTTTAATCACCTCAATTTGTGCTGCGTTTTCGATCGGCAAATAATCCCAAGAAACCGATCCGGCATCGGCGCTTAACATTGGCAATCCATCCAACAAAATCATCACGCGTTGCCCTGCACCGTAACTGAAACCCGCATTGCCACGGATGTTCGCTTGGGTTCCAACAATAGAAACCCCCGACATTCGGTTGATGGCATCGTCGCCCGTTACCGAATTGTTTCGGGTCAATTCCGTTGGTTTCATCACCATGGTGGAAATGGTAACTCGCTCCAATTGTTGCTGAAACCTTCCGGTAGAAATGGTAACTCCCGACTCTTCGTTGGCCTTTTTGATCAAAACCAAAGCTGTAAATTTTGGATGAAGCGATTGAAGTGAATCAAACCGTAACCTCATTGTTTCGTATCCCAAACAAGAAATTTGCAACTGAGCTGATGAAGGCAAAGAAATCGTGATTCGACCATCTGCATTACTCATTCCACCGATGCTTGTACCCAATGCAGAAACCGATGCACTTCCAACAGGAAGGCCTAATTCATCTTTTAAAATAATGGTGTAGGGAATCTGAGCGTTAACCGCTCCAACTACCCCCAAAAGCAAAGCCAATAACCAAGTTCTCATACCAAAAATTTATTCCCTTAGAATCTTTAAAAAATAAATATACGGAGCGAATGAAAATTCATACCCATCTTGAAAATATTGTCGACAACTTTTGTCAAAAAAAAGCCCCCGAATTCCTTCGGGGGCTTTGATCATCAAAGGAGAAAAATTATTTCACCAACATCTTTTGGGTTGAAACACGTCCGTTATTTTCCCAACGAACCAAGTACAATCCGGCTTGAAGATTAGCGTTGATTTCTTGTAACGCATTGGCTACAACCATTTTGGACACCAATACTTTTCCTTGCAAATCGCAAATGGAAAGGGTTCCCATTCCTAAACCATCCACCTGAAGGGTGAACGAACCGTTGTTGGGATTGGGGTATAGACTCATTTTAGAATCTGCTGTTTTGATTTGAACGGCATTCGGAGTAACAAATCCGAAAATATCGGAACGATTACGTGGCATCAATTTCCAGTTACCGAATCCAAAGGTGAAAATCCCTTGAACGTATGCCAAATTCTGACCCAAGCTCACAGAATCGGTATTGAAATTGGCAGGAATATCGTTCGATACGTCGTCGATGCGCAAACCGGTGGTTGAAGGAATCGCCTTCGCAACCAAAAACTCTCCAAAATTCGCTGGAGAATCTGGATTTTCAGAAGCAACGATCACGTTGTTTACACCCATCAACATACCTTCGAATTGTTCCAAATAGGCATTATTACGATTAACAACCGAATCAATGACCAAAGGCAAAGCAGCTGGCAAACGATTTCCGCGAGAAACAATGGTAAAGGTTGGAGAATCCAACGAAGTTACACCGTTGGTTTCCAAAATGCGAGCAGCGGTAATCAAAACACTGTCTCCTCGTTGAGCATTGTCAATCAATCCGCGACCAGCAAAAATTCCAGCATTGGGTGCAGAACCTTCCTGAAGAGTAACCAAACCCAAATCGTTATTCGCGGTCGTTGAAGTTACCACAGCGCGAATGCTCATGTTGGAAGCGATGTATTTCCCGGCAAAAATGCTATTTCCGTTAGGCAATGCATTGGTTTGAATAAATGAGATGGAATTGATACCCGCATCGCGAACCAAGTAAAAACTGTTGGTTGCCAACGTATCGGGTGAGTTAGTTACGCTCCCGCTGTTATCCGTTGCACGGATGTAAAAACTCACTTTCGATCCATTTGCTTGGGCAGGAACCGTAGCAGTCCACAATCCGGCATTCAAGGCCATAGGAACAGAAGTAAAAGTAAGTGGAGCTGCACCTGTTGCATAAAACAACGTAGCTGATGATACCGTACCATCAATATCAGAAATATTGGCAGAAATCGTTACGGATTGAGAAGATGTTGGAACTACTGGATTAACCGTTGGCACGGCAACGAAGGGAGGAGAAGCCAATAAGGGGCCCAAATCTGAACTATCCAAAGGAGCCAATTGATAATTGGGAACACCTCCTAAAATGGTTTCAACGATGGTTCCACGTACATAGGCATACACTTTTCCTTGTTGAACAAATACAGGAGCATTCGGATTTGGAGGCGTACTTGCGGAAGATGAAATATTTGCAGCTCCACGGAAGAAAGAACTCAAATCACGAATTTTAATTTTGTTGCCTTGAGCATCTTGAATGCTCCAATCGATACGTGTTCCACCCGAAAACGTTGATACATCGGTAATGGTTACGTTGTTGAACTGAACATACATGCCTTCGTATTGCTCACCGGTTGGATATTGAATTCGGTTATTTCCAAGAGAATCTCGACGCATGAACTGATCAATTCCTACTGGACGTGCTGGACGTGGTGTTGCAAATCCTAAAACACGAGTCGCAACGGTTGGAGTCAAATTGATTTGTGTTTCACCTGTAATGGTATTCCCGAAATCGTCAACCACACCTTGAACTTCTACATAATTACCCGGAACCATGTTGTCAAAGAAACGAGTGGTTGTAGAATCGGCTACGGAAGCCAAACGAACGTTCAAACCTTTCCAGGTTCCTGCTGCCGTATCTTCAATGAAGGTAGCTTTCCATGCGCCACCAGAGGCGAGCATGTGGTTACGTGGATTAAAACGAACCACACCTTGAACCTTCACGGTATCACCGATGCGCTTTGACTTAGACCATCCATTCAACAATGAATCGGGACGAATGTACTGAACCGAATCGATCGGAAGCTGGTACACTTGAGCTTGTAATCCGCTGTAAATCACTACAGCAAGAACAACCAAAAGAAGTTTTTTCATAAATTTTTTAATTGGGATACAAAGGTACGATTTTTCCCAATTGGAAAACCACTACGTGAAAAATTGAAATGAAGTTCTTGAAATTTTTACTTCACGATGGCGAATTTGCCGGTTTGAATTTTACCCGTATTCAAATCTTTCACAGAAAATAAATACAAACCAGTAGCAATCACTTGTTTACTGTCACTCAAAACATCCCAAGAATGCTCTCCTTCTGGCATCACCGTTTGCGATGCCGAACCGAACTCTTGGAACCAACCGGTGTTCGCCCCATTCAACGCAGCCGATGCATCGTGATTCAAAGTAGCCACAATCTCTCCAGCTAGGGTGTAAATCCGAATTTGAGCTTTAGCCGGTAAATTGTAAAACTGAATTCTTTTTGATCGGGAGGATGCTCCATCCCAGGCCGCATTCACCACATACGGATTGGGATAAACGCCTACCTTTAAATTTGTAGTGTTGGCGGTTGTACCTACAAACGTTCTTACCGCATTGGAAATCAAAGAACTTTCTAAGGGTGGCAACTTCAACTGATCATCTCCTTCATCAAAAGCGGTTAACAAGAATAAATACTGCCAACCATTCAGCAAATTATCTGCATCGTAACGGTACAAATACGTATTGGTATCCCCTTCAAACTTCACCGGTTGGTCCAGCTTAATGGCCGAAAAGCCGTTGTTGAACCCAACCGAATTTCCAGGTTTATCCCAAGATGCCACCAA
>JAIYBD010000101.1 GCA_027488715.1 Bacteroidota bacterium
CAGTTTTCGGGTAAGCGGGCCATCACCACCTTGCCATCGTTGAAGCGCATGGCCAAGCCCGCTTCCGGGTTGGAAATTTGGCTAAAAAGCGGAGCCACCTACAACGAGATCACCCGCTTGTCTAAATCGATGTTGGTCGACAGCGTTTATAAAGACGACGAATCAAAAAGCGAAATCACCATCAAAGATGTGGCCGTTTATGGAAATAGAGATGTGTTGGAATTTAAAATTCAAGTGGATGGATTTACCAAAAAACTTTTGGTCAAGAAGAACATCAAAGGCACCGTTTATTTGAGAGCAACTCCTGTGTTAGATTCTGTTACCCAAGTCGTAAAACTAACGCAAGTGGACTACGATTTGAACAGCAAGGATATTTTCCTGAAGGCCACTTCGGCGGTACTGGCCAATACGGTTAAAAAAGCGGTTGAAAAAAATGTTGTGGTTGATTTAAAACCTTATTTGAAAGATGCCAAAACATCCATCAACTCCACATTAAAACAATTTGATACCGAATACATTCGATTCAATGGACAGGTTTCAAATATCAACGTCAACAAAATTTATTTAACCGATGAGGGAATTCGTTTTCTCATCTTTCTAAAAGGGAATCTTCAGGGTTCTTACCGATAACATGAGCAAGCCCCAAAAAACCAACGCCCAAAAGGCCTTTTCGGCCGTCATTTCTTTGGTTTTCAGAAAATCATGGTCCATTCTTCTGAATCTTTGGGTCGTAGGTGTTTTGAGTCGCATTCTTACCAAGGAAGATTTCGGTTTGGTGGCCGTTTCGTTGGCGTTAACCGCCTTCGTTACCAACGCAGCTACAGGAGGAATTGGCGACTTTTTCATCGTTTACAAAGGCAAAGAAGATAAAGAGGAAATTTTCAATTCCTGCTATTGGTTCAATTTTGTGATGGGATTGGGAGCCGTTGCTGTTATTTTGGGAATGATCCCCCTTTGGAGCTACTTGTACAAAGATCCTCGAATTCCCCAAATGATTGGATGGTTGAGCATCATTGTTTTTGCCGAAATTGGTTCCAGTGTGGTGAAGGCCGGGTACAAAAAACACCTGAATTACTCCAAAATGATCACCATTCAAACCGTTTTCAATACATTAATGAACATCGGAAAGGTTTGGATGGTTACTTCCGACTTGTTTTCGGTTGAAACCAAGGTATTGAGCATGGTTATTCCCCAGGCGATTTCTTCCTTAGCTATGAATTTCTTTCTGCGCTGGTACTCCCCGTACAAAGTTAAATTAGGGCATTGGGGCATTTCCCACTGGAAGGAAATTTTTGGGTTTACCAAATTTGTTGCCGGGAATGGATTTTTAAATCGACTCAATAGCGAAGGCGATGCCTTGGTTGTAGGAAAAATCATGGGTTTGGGCGATTTGGGGATTTACAATATTTCCAACCAAAACTCGAATTTTTTCACCAAAAACATCCTTCCCATTTTCCAAGAAATCACCCTTCCGGTATTTGCCCTGCATAACGATAAACCAGACGTTGTTCGGGAAAAGTTTCTGGGAATGATTACGGTATTATCCTTCGTGAGCATGCCTTTCTGTCTTGGCCTGATGGCCATTTCGGAGCGAATCATGCCCATTTATTTGGGTCCAAAAATTGGATATGATGTGGTGATTCCACTGCAAATTTTGCTACTCAATGCCTTAACCCGAAGCATCAATTCGCCCACAGCAGGGTTATTCAACGCCATGAGAAAGCCAGAACTCGGCTTTAAATTCAATCTTTTCTTCGTCCCCATTCATTTGGTTGCATTTTTATTGATTGGAAACTATTTCGGTGTGGTAGGCGCTTGCTGGTATTTTACCATTACGCGCATTGGCTCTAGAATTTATCTAACGAACAAAGCGCTAAACCTGATTCATTCAAACTTCAAACAGCTGTTTCAAGCCATCGGCCCCATGTTTGTTGCTAGCTTGGTTAGCGGAATCGTTACATGGGTCATCTCTACCCAGCTTCTCCCCTATTCCATGGATTCTACCCTAGGTCTAATATGGATCACCCTGATTTTGTGCATGACCTTATTTTTGTCCATTCGTTGGATTGGGAAACCCAATTTAGAATCGATGATCGGTTACGTTGCTAAGGCAAAACCCGGGCTTGGCAAAAATATGAAACGGGTGTTTTTCCTCCGTTAATTCTGATTTTTTTCCCAATTCCAGGCGTGTTCCATCATATCTTCTAACGAATACTGGGGATTCCACTGCAGTTTTTCTGAGATTTTTTGGGCGTTGGCGAACACAGCCATAACATCGCCCTGCCTTTTGGGCCCAATTTCATAGGGTACTTTCATTCCCGTAGCCCGCTCAAAAGCCGAAATAACCTCCAAAACAGAGCTTCCTTTCCCGGTTCCCACATTAAATATCTCAGGATGATGGGGAATTGTTTCAAAACCAAGCGCTCCCACATGGGCTTTAGCTAAATCAACCACGTGGATGTAATCGCGAATACACGTTCCATCCGGGGTGGAATAATCGTTTCCGAAAATGGTTAAGGCATCACGTTTCCCCGCCACCGTTTGCGTTAAAAACGGAACCAGGTTGGCGGGAACTCCCAACGGCAATTCTCCAATCAACCCCGAAGGATGAGCCCCTACAGGATTAAAATACCGAAGAAATACGGCCGAAAGCCGACTTGTTTGGCAAATGTCATGAATCATCTCCTCATTCATTCGCTTCGTCCGTCCATAAGGACTCGTTGGCTCTTGAAGTGGCGTCGATTCAGAAACCGCCCACCCATCGGTCGGCTGTCCGTAAACCGTACAAGAAGAAGAGAAGATAAGTTTTTCCACCCTAAATTTTTGCATGCTTTTCAAGAGCTGCGTTAACCCACCCACGTTCACATCGAAATAGGAAAGCGGCTGTAGGACCGAATCACCCACGGATTTAAGGGCGGCGAAATGAATAACGCCTTGAATGGCGTGAGCAGAAAAAATGGATTGAAGTGCCTCCTCATCTCGAACATCTCCTTGAAAAAATGGGATTTTTTTCTGGGTGATTTTTTCGATTTGATCGAGAACTTCCACTTTGGAATTGGCCAAATTATCCAGAATGATGGGTTCATACCCGGCGAGAATCAACTCAACTGCGGTGTGGGAACCGATGTAACCCAAACCACCGGTCAGCAAAATGTTGTTACCCATTTTTGAGTAACTTCATCAAATATTGTCCGTAACCACTTTTTAACAAGGGTTGGGCTACTTTTTCCAATTGAGATGCATCGATAAAACCCATTTGGTAGGCAATTTCTTCAATGCATCCGATTTTTAAGCCTTGGCGCTCTTCAATAACTTGAACGTATTGGCCCGCTTGCATCAGCGAAGTAAACGTGCCGGTGTCGAGCCAAGCGGTTCCGCGATCTAAAATCCCAACTTTTAACTTTCCGCGTTTCAAATATTCCTTGTTTACGTCGGTAATTTCGTATTCCCCTCGAGCGCTGGGTTGAAGATTTCGAGCGATATCAATGACGTCGTTATCGTAAAAATACAGCCCAGGAACTGCGTAATTGCTTTTGGGATGCAAGGGTTTTTCTTCAATGGAGATGGCTTGATTTTGATCGTTGAATTCTACCACACCATACCGCTCTGGATCATGAACGTGGTAAGCAAAAACAACGCCTCCATCGGGATTGTTATTTTCTTGCAGAAGGCCACTCATGCTACTACCGTAAAAAATATTATCACCAAGAATCAAAGCAGCTTTATCCGTTCCGATAAAATCGGCCCCAATTACAAAAGCTTGAGCTAACCCATTGGGAACGTGTTGAACGGCGTAGGAAAAAGAACAACCGAGATTGGAACCATCGCCCAAGAGTTTTTCAAATTTCGGCAAATCTTCGGGTGTGGAGATGATAAGGATTTCACGGATATTTGCCGACATCAAGGTAGATAGCGGGTAATAAATCATCGGCTTATCGTAAACCGGCATCAGTTGTTTTGAATTGGCCAAAGTAAGCGGATACAAACGCGTACCTGAACCGCCGGCTAAAATAATTCCTTTCATCGCTTCAATCTTGAGGTTGATACAAAGTTATTGAAGAATTGAAAAAAATGAAGCATCTTTGAGAAACCAAATTTGTGGCTGAGCTTTTAGGAATCATATTGAACGGAGTTGGCTTAGGGTTAGCCCTAAGCATATTGTTGGGGCCTGTCTTTTTTGCGCTCATCCAAACTTCCATTGCCAAAGGTTTTCGAGAAGGATTTATCATGGCCATTGGTATCGTCGTTTCCGATGCCACCTACCTCACCATCGCTTTTTTTCTCGCCAATTTGGTGGACCAACCCTTTGTGAAAAAATACCTCGGTTATGCCGGGGCCCTTCTTCTTTTGGTGTATGGCGTATATCTGCTAGTGTCGAAATACCACACCAGCCCTTCCAACGAACAACCTGAAAAAAGAAAAATTTGGAAGGGGCCCTTCTTCAAAGGGTACATGCTCAACCTCATCAACGTGAACGTCTTCTTTTTTTGGTTATTCGCCATCAGTACCGTTCAAGGTGCCTACGACGATTCGCACGAAGTATTTTTGTTTTTCTCAGGCACTTTGGGAACCGTCTTCCTTACCGATATCGGTAAGGCTTTTCTTGCAAGACAGTTACAACGTTGGATCACTGAAGCCAGAATCAATGTGCTTAATAAAATTGTTGGAGGCATATTAATTGTATTCGGATTCATCATGATGTACCAAGTGTACATCGGAAAAGATGTGCTGGATAACAAATCCCTTGAGCAGAGAATTAACTCCTCCGTTGCTCCGGAAGAGTAGAAAATTGTGGACAAAAAACCCTCAAATTCTACGCATTAAGCCATAAATTTGAGAAAATCTTGATTCACCGTGTCTGAACAACAACCCCACGTTTATAACGAAGATTCCATTCGATCCCTCGATTGGAAAGAGCACATTCGCCTACGCCCCGGAATGTACATCGGGAAATTGGGCGATGGTGCCGCTCCCGACGATGGAATCTATATCCTATTTAAAGAGGTTTTCGATAACTCCATCGATGAATTCGTAATGGGCTATGGAAAAAACATCGATGTTTCCCTCACCGATCGAAAAGTAACCATTCGGGATTTCGGTCGTGGAATTCCGCTCGGAAAAGTTGTAGAGGTTGTTTCCAAAATCAATACCGGCGGAAAATACGACTCCAAAGCATTCGTCAAATCGGTCGGACTAAACGGAGTAGGTACCAAGGCCGTGAATGCGTTATCGACGTATTTCAAAGTTCAAAGTTATCGGGAGGGGAAAACCGTATGGGCCGAATTCTCCAAAGGTGAAATTACTTCCGAATCTAAACAGGAATCTACCGATCAACCCAACGGCACCGAAGTCTCCTTCTTTGCCGATGATTCCATCTTCAAAAATTACCGATATAATTTCGATTACGTTGAAGAACAAATCCTCAATTATTCCTACCTGAATGCCGGATTGGTCATCAACCTTAATGGAAAAAAATATTCCAGTAAAAATGGGTTATTGGACTTATTGGGAAGAAAAACCGATGTTGAGGCCATCCGCTATCCCATCATCCATTTGAAAGGTGAAGATATTGAATTGGCATTTACCCATGAAAATCAATACGGAGAAGAAATTCACTCCTTCGTAAACGGCCAAAATACCACCCAAGGAGGAACCCACGTGGCCGCTTTTCGCGAAGCCATTGTTAAAACCATTCGAGAGTTTTACAAAAAAGAATTTGATGCAACCGATGTCCGAGCCTCCATCGTTGCGGCCATCTCGGTACGTGTTCAGGAACCGGTATTTGAATCCCAAACCAAAACGAAGTTAGGATCGGTTCAAATGGCCCCGGATGGGCCTACCGTTCGCGGATTCATCAACGATTTCGTCAAGCGCGAGCTCGATAATTTCCTTCATCGAAATCCATCCACGGCCGATGCCTTGCTACGTCGAATTCAACAAAGCGAGCGCGAACGGAAAGATTTGGCAGGAATTAAAAAATTAGCCAACGAACGCGCTAAAAAAGCAAGTCTGCACAACAAAAAGTTGCGGGATTGCCGCATTCATTTTACCGATCTCAAAAACGACAGAAGGTACGACACCACCCTGTTTATCACCGAAGGCGATAGCGCATCGGGAAGTATTACAAAAAGCCGAAGTGTTGAATTGCAAGCCGTATTCTCCCTTCGAGGAAAACCCTTGAACTGTTACGGATTAACCAAAAAAGTAGTTTACGAAAACGAAGAATTCAATTTGCTTCAGCATGCCCTCAACATCGAAGAAAGCATTGAAGATTTGCGCTACAACAGAATTGTCATCGCTACCGATGCCGACGTGGACGGCATGCACATTCGAATGCTATTGCTAACGTTCTTTTTACAGTTTTTCCCAGATCTCGTAAAAAATGGACACGTTTACATCCTTCAAACACCGTTGTTCCGCGTAAGAAATAAAAAAGAAACCATTTACACCTATTCGGAAGAAGAACGAAAAGCTGCCATTCAAAAAATAGGAAAATCAGCTGAAATTACCCGTTTCAAAGGATTGGGAGAAATTTCCCCCGAAGAATTCGTCAAATTCATCGGCGAGGATATGCGCCTCGAACCCGTTATTCTCCGCGATTCATCCATTCCCAAAGTTTTGGAATACTACATGGGAAAAAATACCATGGAACGTCAGGAGTTTATCATTCGAAACCTACGGGTTGAGAAAGACGACTTGGATGATGTACCTGAAATTGCAGCAGCACTGGAAGAATAAAAAAAAGCGACCCCTGGGTCGCTTTTTTTAAGCTTGAAAAGCCGTGTGTATTTGATGTGCTAATCGTTCCATTTCGTCAGCAGGAACCTCGGTTATTTTACCGAAAACTAAATCACCAACCTCATTTAACGGAACCAAATGAATGTGGGCATGTGGAACTTCTAAGCCTACAACAGCAAGGCCCACTTTCCGACATGGAACCACCGATTCTATGGCACGGGCCACCTTCTTAGCAAAAAGAAACATTCGGGAATAGGACTCATCATCCAAATCAAAAAGGTAGTCAATCTCTTGTTTTGGAACAACCAAAACGTGGCCTTTTTGCATCGGGCGAACATCCAGGAACGAAAAAAATTCCTCATTCTCGGCAATCTGAAAACAAGGAATTTCTCCAGCAATAATTCTTGAAAAAATAGAGGCCATCTTTACTCAGCCGTAATTTCCAAAACTTCCAATTGAATGGAACCTGAAGGAACGGTTACGTCAACAACGTCACCAATTTTTTTGTTCATCAACCCTGCACCGATGGGCGAAGTCATAGAAATTTTCCCAAGCTTAACATCGGCTTCTTTTTCTGAAACCATGTTATACTTCATGATTGCACCTGTTTTGCAGTTCTTGATTTTTACCCAGGTTAGAGGTTGCACCCGTGATGTATCAATTTGGGAAGATTCCAATACTTTTGCGGAAGAAAGAAGCCCTTCCAATTCGTTGATTTTCATCTCCATCAACCCTTGGGCTTCTTTGGCAGCATCGTATTCTGCATTCTCTGAAAGATCTCCTTTTTCACGTGCTTCTTGGATGGCAGCAGCCATATTTTGACGACCCTTGGTCTTTAATTCATGTAATTCTTGACGAAGCTTTTCATAAGCTTCACGAGATAAAATTGCACTCATGCTGATGGTTTTTTTAGAAATAAAAACGCCTCCTACCGAAGCAGGAGACGTTACAAATACAAAGGTAGAAAAAATTACAACTTCAACAAAATTCCTAACGCATGTGTTCCTTGGAAAGGATTACTTGGACGGTAAGAATAGTCAATTGCGAAAGTACGAGTTACATTTCCATCATCGTCCTTAGCAAAAGGAAGATTTAAGGAAAGTCCACCAGCCAAACCGGTATGAACTTCATTCTCGTCGGCATGACGGTAACCAGCGCGAACCATAACCATGTTTTTCCAAGAATACTCCAATCCAGCACCGTAATTATCGGCAGTAAAGGAATTTGAAGTGAAATTGGCTACCATGGTTAACTTTTGCATATCGTTGGTAATGATGTCGTAAGAACCTCCGATATTCATTAAAGAAGGCAACTCAAAACTCGCAGAACGCTGATATAAAGTTTGGTCAAACTTACCGTTAGCAACCAAAGCGCGATACGCCAATGCATCACCGGAATAGGCCATGGGCGTACCAATGTTGCGAAGTGAAATACCGAATTTGGTACGATCTCTTTCTCCGGTTTGATACTGAATTCCTGCATCCAAAGCAAAACCTGAGGCAGAGGCATCGGGTACGGATTGATTGATAAGTCGGAAAGTAACTCCACCATAAATACGATTGGAGAATACTTTAGCATAAGAAATACCAATGTTCATGAACTGAGGACGGTAAGTACCGATACCTCCATCAGGAAAGTTTTCATTGGTAATTTCAATATTTCCGAAATCGAAATTCATGATGGTTAAGCCCAAAACACCTTTCGAACTTTCTTCACCACCCAATTTGGTAGCCAAACCGAAAGAATTGATATTGATTCCCGTTCCAGACAAATAGTTCGTACGAGAAAAACACATATCAGTACCAGTAACGAATGCCAAACCAGCAACGTTGATTCTTTCCGACTCTAAACCGCGAATTGAAGCCGTGTTCAAGCTGTTGATACCCGAACTACGTGCCCATGGATTGAGCAACAATTCTGTTGCTCCATTTTGTCCACGACGGTCTGGGTTACCAGCAAAGGCCGTTACACCAACCATAGCAAGCACTGCTGCTGCGGAAAGTTTACGTGCAATTTTATAAATAGTCATGTTATCTTTTTTTTTTTTTTTTTAAAACGTATCCAAGTCGATTGGACGCATGATGCAGAACCACTTCAAGGTCTTCGTGCCCAAGTCGCCCGCGTCAACGTGGATGATGTACGTACCCGAAGCGACTGGAATGCGCTGCTGGTTCTTCATGTCCCACTCCACAAATGTGGTGGCGTCGTCTTTGCGAAGTGTACGAATCAAGGTTCCACCCAAGGTGTAAATCTTAATCGTGCACTTGCCTGGCAAGTTCGTTACCTTGATACGGCTATCAATTTGTGAATTCTCGTAAGCGCTGTACGCGTAGTACGGATTCGGTACCACCTTGATCGTATCCAACGCGCTCTTCGCAACGGCCGCATCGTTTTTCGTGGCAGCAACGCTGCTCAAGTTAATGCGGTAACGTGGATTGCTGTTGTTCACCTGCGTTGTTCCCGTTACATACTTGTCGTAAATACGGCCTGTGCGCAAACGAATCTTCGCATCTGTGCTCATTACCTCACCGCTAGCAAACGGAATCGACACCCACATCACGTTTTTGTAGAAATCGCGAACCTGCAATGGATTCGGATTCACCGGATCGGTACCTACCAACAAATTGCGGTCGGCCGCTCCTTCGTCGTAACGAGTTTTCATGATGTACATGAAGTGACGTCCAGCCAACGCTCCACCAAAGGGATCAACGTTTCCGGTTGGATTCCATTTCATATCGGTACCGTTGTTGGCGGCATCGCTGGAGTTTTCTCCAAAGCAGATGTTCAAGCGCTCACCCGTTTCCAAGTTGATCGCATAGCCAGGGAACCAGCTCATACCAACGGCTCCACCATCAGGATTGCCATCCTTATCGCGCGATTGCGACAAGCGAATATAGCCTTTCTTCTGTCCACCTTCGTTGCTTGCGCTGATTTCTCCAGATTCCAATACGATAGCGCGGGTCCATTTTGATTTGTCTTTGGTAAGAACAATATCAACCGATCCAACGGTACGGGTATCGTTTTGAGATTTTGCTGCGTTACCGGGAGAAACAGGGGTAGAAGCCCATGCTGGGTGGAATCCGGCGCGGGAGGTGTACTTGTACGGAGCGAAACGTCCGCCCAACATGCTTTCCCAGAATTGGTTATCGTCACCAGCATCATCGCCAGGAGAAACCCCAGAGG
>JAIYBD010000219.1 GCA_027488715.1 Bacteroidota bacterium
AGAATCAATGCCACCGCTCAAAAATGCACCCAGGGGAACATCCGACTCCATCTCCATTTCAATGCTTTGGATAAGATTCTGCTCCAAATATTCTAGCGCTTCTTTTTCTGAAGTAATGGTGGATGGACGGAAAGGATCGAACTCCCAATACTTACCTTGACGTACATTACCGTCTTTTGAAACATGAAGCCAGCTCCCCGGAAGTAACTGCCCGGTGTTTTCCAACATACCCAAAGGAGCGGGTACATAATGCCAACGAAGAAATACACTCAATACCTCTTGGTTAACCGTTTCACTTTGAAAAAGTGGATGCTTCGTAATTTGATCATATTGCGAACCAAAAACAATAGAGCCCGATTTTATTCCGTAAAAAAGCGGTTTAATTCCAGCGAAATCCCGGAATAAATAAAGTTCATCCTTGAATAAATCAACCAAGCCGATGGCAAACATCCCATCCAACAACTTCACGGCTTCCATCGGACCAAAATGATCCATGGCATATAAGATAACTTCCGTGTCAGAAGTCGTTTTAAAGGCGTACTTTCCTTCGGGAAGAAGAGCTTTAATTTTTTTATGGTTATACACCTCACCATTAAAAACCATCGCCCATCGCCCATCGGGAGAAACCATGGGTTGATTGGCTGCCGAACTCAAATCCAAAATCGCTAATCGACGAAATCCCAACTGAACATGGTTTTCAAAATCGAAGCGACCTCCTGAATCGGGTCCTCGTTGAAAATTCAAATCATTGATTTTTTCAAAAATATCGGCGGGTAAGTTCCGATGAACACCCGTATGAAATTCACCAAAAATTCCGCACATGATTAAACTTTATTGGTAATGGTTTTTAGAATAAGTTGACTTCCGAATGAATAAGGAATATAACTCAAAGATGGTATTTTTTTGGTCACCATGCAATTAGCAGGCAATCCTTTTTTAATCTTTCCCAACTGATTCTGCAATTCCAAGGCATAAGCCGCATTGATGGTGGCTGCATTGATGGCCTCTTCGGGCAACATGCGCATTTGGATGCATGCCAATGCAATGATGAACGGGAAGTTGCCACTGGGAGAACTGCCCGGATTGTAATCGGTAGCCAGGGAAACCGGTAAACCGGCATCCATCATTTTTCGGGCGGGTGGGTAATGCAAGCCAAGGAAAAATGCCGTCGACGGCAAAAGGGTGGGCATGGTATTCGAATGCAACAGCACGTCCATTTCTTCCTCCCCCGTAAATTCCAGGTGATCCACCGAAATGGCGCCGTGTTTCACGCCTACCTGAATTCCTCCACTGTAATCCAACTCGTTGGCGTGAATTTTGGGTTTCAAACCGTATTTTAATCCAGCTTCCAAAATTCGATCGGTTTCTTCCACCGTAAAAAATCCACGGTCGCAGAAAACATCGCAGTAATCGGCCAACCCCTCCCCTGCCGCTTGGGGAATCATGTCGTTCACCACCGAATCGATGTAAGCGGACCGATTTTGTTTGAACTCCACGGGCAGGGCGTGAGCGCCCAACAAGGTTGTTTTTACGGTGAGGTCGCCCTGCTCTTTCAGGGTACGGGCTACCCGCAACATTTTCAATTCATTGGCCACGGTGAGCCCGTATCCCGATTTAATTTCTACAGCGCACGTTCCGAAACTGCGAATTTCTTGCAATCTCGCCCACGCTTGATCCAGCAATTCCGCTTCCGAAGTTTGCTGCAATCGTTTCGCAGAATTTAAAATCCCTCCCCCGTTGGCAGCAATTTGTTCGTAGGTTAATCCCAAAATTTTATCGCGGTACTCCAATTCACGGCTGCCGGCGTACACCAAATGGGTGTGAGAATCGGTCCAGCCGGGAAGCACGGCTCCACCATCGGCATCAATGAAGGCATCAGCGCGCTCCGGAGCTTGATCCATGAGACCGTAATCGGAATATTTTCCATCTTCAATCAACAAAAAAGCATTTTCCAAAACGGGCAAATGCTTCATTTCTGATCCTTTTCTGCAAGGAATATGGGACTCTTCGACCTGGGCCAAGAATCCAATGTTGGTAATAAGCGTACGCATGATTTAAAATTTTCCGAAAATGGAACGGAGCTTGAGCGAAATCACGCCAAAAGCGGCTTCGCGAATGATTCCTTTGCTCATTTTGCTTTGACCTTCGGTTCGGTCGGTAAAGATGATGGGGACTTCCACCATTTTAAATTTCTTTGCCCAAGCAGTGAATTTCATTTCAATTTGAAAAGCATACCCCACAAACTTCACTTTGTTGAATTGAATGCTTTTGAGCAAGGTTGATGAATAGCACATGAACCCAGCCGTAGCGTCGTTCACCGGCATTCCGGTGATGAACTTAACGTACTTTGATGCAAAGAAACTGAGCATTACTCGACTCATAGGCCAGTTTACCACGTTCACTCCGGTAACGTACCGAGAGCCGATGGCCAAATCATTTCCCTCCACAGCACAGGCATGGTACAAACGAAGAAGGTCATCGGGATTGTGCGAAAAATCGGCATCCATCTCGAAAACATAATCGTAATTATGCTTTAAGGCCCAGGCGAATCCTTCCAAATAGGCGGTGCCCAAACCTAATTTTCCGGCCCGGGGGTACAGGTGAAGTTGTTCGGGAAACTCCAATTGAAGGGAACGAACAATGTCTTGGGTTCCGTCGGGAGAGTTATCGTCGACCACCAAAACGTGGAAAGGGAGGGACAAGGAGAAGACTTTTCGCAAGATTTTCTCGATGTTTTCCCGCTCTTTGTACGTTGGGATGATGACTAAATTCCGATGACTCATGGGTTAAAAGTAGGAAACGAAGTTACTTCATTTCTCTGAATTTTTCACGAAGCTCCAAGATTTATCGGCCAAAAGGATAACGGTAGCGAGGTGGGCCAAATCGGTTTTGGATCTTCCCCATTCGTTGGGGCCCACAATGGAGACGAATTTCTTCCCATTTTCGCGTTCGTAGAGGTGGTAGGTTTGTCCAACAACGGGTTCGAAGGAGAGATCGGCTGCGTAAATTTCTTCGGATAATTTCATGCGCTGCTCGATTTCGGCGACCTGGTCCATGATCAGTTGCGCCTGTTTTCGCAGGAGATCCATCTGTTGTTGGGCATGCTCCATCATGCTTTGAACGGCATTGGCGCGTATTTTCCCCTTATCGGTGGCTTTGATCACGGGGGAGGAAACGGTCAGGGGAATGGGTGAAAACTTGGCTTCACCGTGGTAATAAAGGGATTGGGTTTCTTTATTTTCAGATGCTACATCTTTCTGCATAAGGTTAAAACGAAAGGAAGTGAAAAGGGTTTTAAAGAAAAGGCAAAGAAGCCTTAAAAAAAAGCGAAGAAAAAGGAAGGTTTTTCTTATTTTTGCAACTTAATTGGGATACCTATGGTTTCTCAGGAACATCAAAAAAGATTATGAGGCAGTTAAAAATCACGAAATCCATCACCAATCGCGAAAGCCAATCCTTGGAAAAATACTTGCAAGAGATTGGAAAGGTTGATTTGATCACTCCTGAACAGGAGGAAGAATTAGCGCGACGCATTCGGGAAGGAGACCAAGCCGCGTTGGAGCGATTGACGAAAGCCAATCTCCGATTTGTGGTTTCGGTGGCGAAACAATACCAAAACCAAGGTTTAACGCTAAGTGATTTGATCAACGAAGGAAACTTAGGATTGATCAAGGCCGCCAAACGTTTCGACGAAACCCGTGGATTTAAGTTCATTTCTTACGCCGTTTGGTGGATTCGTCAGTCGATTTTGCAGGCTTTGGCCGAGCACAGCCGTATTGTTCGTTTGCCGTTGAACCGTGTAGGTTCGTTGAATAAAATTTCGAAAGCGTTTTCGCAATTGGAGCAAGAATTCGAGCGCGATCCATCGGTGGAAGAATTGGCTGCGTTGTTGGACATTTCTTCGGACGAAGTAGAAAACACTTTGAACATCAGCGGACGCCATGTTTCCATGCATGCGCCTTTCGTTCAGGGAGAAGAGAATACGTTGTTGGATGTTTTGGTGAATGAAGACGCAGAGATTGCCGACGAAGGCTTGATGCACGAGTCGCTCGCCAACGAAATTGAGCGCTCTTTGGCCACGTTAACCGACCGTCAGCGCGAGGTGGTGAAATTGTATTTCGGCATCGGCGTAGACCACGGCTTGAGTTTGGAAGACATCGGCGAGCGTTTCGATCTTACCCGCGAGCGCGTTCGTCAGATCAAGGACAAAGCGCTGAAGCGCTTGCGCCACACCAGCCGCAGCAAAATGTTGAAGAGCTATTTGGGTTAATTCCCAAAACATCATAAAAAAGCCTCCCGAAGAAATTCGGGGGGCTTTTTTGTTTTTCTGGGTTCAAAACGTAGGTTGAATCCAACAAGCAGTACCTGTGCCTGAGGCTCTCGAAGGACGCTCCCTGAGGCTCTCGAAGGGAGAATGGTGTCTTCGAGAGCCTCAGACACCGGAAAATGGCGCTCCCCGAATTCCATCGAAGGACGGTCTAGGACCGGCCTCTCGATACTTCCGCCTATTGGCGGAAACTCGAGGACCGGGCGGTGGTCCCTGAGCCGCTCCCTGAGGTTCTCGAAGGGAGAAGGGTGTCTTCGAGAGCCTCAGGCACCGGAAAAAGGCGCTCCCTGAGGCCCCGCGCTCCTCGAGGTCTTTACCCCTCAAACAAATCCACCAGCAACGAATCCATCACCAACCAACCGGCTTTCGAAAATCGAAATTTTCCAGATTCCAACTCCCGGTAGGAAGGATTAATGCTTTCCCAAAGG
>JAIYBD010000083.1 GCA_027488715.1 Bacteroidota bacterium
GATTTGAAACTTTTTTAACAATTGATTAAAAAGCGGGACATTTAATTCTTTCGATCTTCTTTTTGGATGGACGAGTGTATTTGTCCAACATAAATCCAACTGAAAGTTCGTGAGCACCTGTTGCTGCCTGACGAAGGCGAGATACCGTGATGTCATAACTATATCCGAAGCGGAAATTCTTGGTTTGAATACCACCCAAAAGAATTACGGCATCGGCATTTCCACCTGATTGGCGGTACCAAACACCAGCGGTGAAGGGTTCGCGATTAACATAAGCACCCAAATTCAATTGAGAGAAAGGGCCGTGCTGCATGTAAATCAAATTGGGAGAAACCGTGGTTTGAGGCTTGCTCGTTCCAACGAATTTATTAAGTACAAAATTGGCACCAGCGTTAACGGTAACACGAACAGGAAGTTCAGTAAATCCACCTCTAATGATGGAAATATTCGGAGTTGTTACGTGATCGAAAGCAACACCGCCATAAACATTCTCAGAAAATGCCATGAAACCCGCTGCAAAATCAGCATAGTTTCGATTTACAATTCCAAGGGTGTAAAGAGGCTCAGAACTCACAGGACGAACGATTCCCAATTTAGGATCCAACTGATCATTGAATGTCCAATTGGTATTATTTACAGCAAACTGCCCATAAGATGCACGGAAACCAGATCTCAACGACCATTTGTTGTTTAATTTTAAAAAGTGAGCATAGGATCCGCTTACACGAGTTTGAGTAAATAAACCCGCACCTGCATTGTCAGATAAAGCTTGGAACCCAATACCACCTTGCATTTTATCAAAATACTGGTCAAAACTTGCAGCATAGGTAGCAAAGCCAGGAATGGATGACCATTGATTGCGGTAATTCAATAAATAGCGAGGACCAATGCTACTACCGGTCAAGGCGGGATTCAAATAAAGAGGATTGGCATAAAATTGCGAAAAATGAGGATCCTGTGCCATTGCAACCATGGTTCCGAGGAACATCACAGCTGAAAAACCTAGTCTTTTAAACATAAATTGTCTTTGTTTAGTTCGTAAAAATCCACTTTTAAATCTTTGTTTCAAAGTGTTTCCCCAAAAAAAATGTTAAAAGATTTTCAACCCAATTGTTCACAATATTGAATATCAGCATGTTAACTGATTTTTTAACCCTGTTTGATTTTCATTTTTTCTTTCAACCTAGAAACAAACAGCAAAAGTTTTTTCGGTTCTTTGCGTTGTACAAAGGCCATCATGAAAAAAAGTATCATCTTTATTTTCCTTTTCATTTCCCAATTTTCATGGAGTCAAGTGCCATTCGGTTCGAACTCGGTGTTGCGAGAAGGGCCTTGGATAAAAATTGGAATTGTAAACGACGGTGTGTACGACCTGGCCTTAACCAGCCTACAGGCCGCCGGGTTAACCATTTCACAACCCGATCAAATTGCAATTTTCGCTGGAAATCCTACATCCCTACCCATGCCCAACAAGGATTTTTTCATCGACGATTTAATTGAAATTCCCACTCAATCCATCCGAAATTCTTCTTCAACTGTTGAACGGATTCGCTTTTTTGGAAAAGGCCCTCACGCTTGGCACATCGCCACCGATACATTTTTCTACCAATCCAACCTCTACGCCGACACTAATTATTACTACGTTACGGTGCTCAACCGACCCGCTAAAAAAATAGGAAGCACCGCCAACTTAACCCAACCCTCTGCAACCAGCTCGGAGATGGATGCCTTTTGGGCCATCGATCTCAATAAAAAATCAGTTTCTAGGTCAGGACAACAATGGTTTGATGACGAATTAGATGGAAGCAATTCACGGGAATATGCCACCAACTTCCAAGGATTGGTTACCGGAGCTCCCATCGATTTGATCTTTAATATTGGTGCGCGGAGTTATTCCGTAAATCCCACTCTTGGCCTTTCTGAAAAAAATGGCACCTTTTTAGGAATCTATCCTTTTTCTGCCATTTTTAACTACACTTACGCTGCAAAAATGAGGATGTTCGACCAAGGAAAACGAATTTCGTTCATTCCATCCACCGGAAATCCGATCCTCCAAGTTTCATTCAATAAAAACGGCGATCCCGGGGCCATTGGCTACGTTGATTACTTTATGGCCAAAGCCCGATGCCGCGTTGATTGGCCTTCGTCGAACCAGTTCACTTTTTACGAAACACGTTTTTTACCTGCCGGGCAAACCCGAGCCGTGGTTCTTAATAGTTCTGAACCGGCTGTGGCTTGGGATATTTCCAACCCCCTTGAGCCGGTTCAAACCATCGGATCCCTCAACGGAAACACCTATTCCTGGACTATTCCTGCCGACACCTTACTTCCTTTGCACATCTTTAAAGGAAATCAAGTTTATCCCAACCCCACCATCATCGGAAACGTAGCAAATCAAAATTTGCATGCCTTGCCTACCCCCCAATTACTCATTCTTTACCACCCTCAATTCCAAAACGAAACAACCCGTTTACTGGCACATAAAAGTCAATTAGGTTGGAACGTAGTTGCGGTAAACGTTTTCCAGATTTACGAAGAGTTCTCTTCTGGAAAACAAGATTTGGCCGCTATTCGAAACTTTATTCGGATGTTCTACCAGCGGCCAGATGGGAAAACGCTCCAGCATGTACTCCTTATTGGCGACGCTTCGTACGATTACAAAAACCGAATTGCCAATAACACCAACTTCATCCCCACGTTCCAATCGCCCGAAACCGTTGAACCCCTTTATACCTATTCTTGCGACTTTTTCTTTGGATTGTTGGATTCCTTGGAGGGTCGTTTTTCCATCATTGACCGAGGATCGATGGATGTAGGAATTGGCCGGTTACCGGTGAACACCACGCAGCAGGCGAAAATCATGATCGATAAGATCATCGAATACGAAACCAATGCCAGCGCTGGCGATTGGAAAAGTCAAATTACCTTAGTGGCCGACGATGCCGACTTCAACAAACATTTGGAAGATAGTGAGGTTCTGACCGATTCCATTCAGCGGAATTTCAAAGAAGCCGTGATCGAAAAACTCTATTTGGATGCTTTCCCTCGGGTTTCAACCCCCGGTGGTTCTCGCTATCCGGCCGTAAACCAAGCCATCAATAACCGCATTAACCAAGGAGCATTGATTGTTAATTACATCGGCCATGGCGGGGTGAATGGTTGGGCTGATGAGCGAGTTTTAACTCCTGAAGATGTGTTGACGTGGAGTGCTCAAGGAAAGTATCCCATCTTCGTTACAGCCACCTGCGAATTCTCCCGTTTTGACGATCCTGGAAAACTATCTGTTGGCGAACAAGTGGGATTCAAAGAAAAGGGCGGACCTGTTTCTTCCATCACCACGGTTCGATTGACCTATTCGGAACCCAATTTGGATTTTACAAAGCGATTGTACCATCAGTTTTTTGAAAAGGACTCGACTGGAAAATGTCAGCCCATTGGGGTTTCTTTCCGAAGGGCCGTAAACTTAACCGGCATTGACAATGCCAATACCCGTTGCTTAACCTTGTTGGGAGATCCTTCCCTCCGCCCCGCCATTCCACAACAATCCATTACCATCACCAAAGTGAATAACGGGATTCCTGGAGCCGACACCATTCGGGCACTTTCGAAAGTTAAAATTGAAGGGCAGATTGATGCACTCGGTGGTGGAATTGATCGAAATTTTCAAGGAGTTGCCACGTTAATCGTCTTCGACAAAGCCCAGGTATTTTACACCTTTGGAGCTGCCAATCAGTCGATTGCCGTTCCCGTTGACAACCAAAACAATATCCTTTTCAAAGGGAAGGCAACCGTTCGAAACGGCGAATTTTCGGTGGAATTTCTTACTCCCAAAGACATTGCATACCAATTTGGAAACGGCCGAATCCTCGGCTACGCGATAAGCAATCAGAAAAACGAAGCCTTGGGCGAAAACCGTAACATCATCATCGGTGGGACATCCCCCAATTTCGCTAACGACGAAACGGGTCCAGAAGTAAAAGCATACCTCAACTCTACAGCCTTTATTAACGGCGGCATTACCCACAATCATCCCGTACTGTTGGCCCGAGTTTTCGACGAATCTGGAATGAATACCGTTGGGAATGGCATCGGTCACGACATGGTGATGATCATCGATGGAAAGGCCGATCAACCCTTTGTTTTGAACCAATATTTTGAGTCGGATTTAGACGACTTCAAACGGGGTTGGATTCGTTTTCCGATGTATGGTCTATCGCCTGGAAAGCACAGCCTAGAGGTAAAAGTATGGGATGTTTACAACAACTTAGGAAGTACAACCTTGGAATTTGAAGTGATTGATACCACTTCCCCACAACTTCTTCAAATTGGTTGTTATCCCAATCCTTCCAGTGGAAACATCACCTTTACCTTCAACCATAATTTGGCCCAGATGCCCTTGGAAGCCACCTTGGAAATTATGGATATTTCAGGGAAATCTGTCTTCCAATCCATAAAAAATTTCACCCCAGTTGGATTTGTTGAAAATGCTTTTCAATGGGATGGAACCGACCAATTCGGAAAAAAAATTGCTGATGGATTATACGTTTATCGGATTCAAATCCGTTTAAAAAATGGACAATCCTTACAGGCTTGTCAAAAACTTATCCGGATTTCCGAATAAAATTTTGAAATAGATTGATTACTTTTACCAAAATCATTTTTAGAACACATGGCTGTACAGAAGTTATTTCCTCTTAGTTTGATTGTATTTACCGGTTTTTTTGCATCGAAAACCGCAACGGCTCAACTTTCGACCAATAAAATTTTGGGGCAACTCAATACCATAACCACAGCAGTTCCCTTTCTCATGATTTCACCCGATGCTCGGGCCGGTGCCATGGGCGACCAAGGAGTTGCTTCAACCGCCGATGCCAATTCCATGCACTGGAATCCCAGTAAATTGGTTTTCATTGACCCAAAAATGGGAAAATCTGGATTCTCGGTGAACTACACTCCGTGGTTGCGCCAATTGGTTCCAGACATCAGTCTTTCTTATTTGAGTTTTTACTACCTCAAAGATTCTCGCCAAGCTTTCGGTGCGTCTTTGCGCTACTTCTCTCTTGGCGACATCACGTTTACCGACAACTTCGGAACCAATATCGGGACATTTAACCCCAATGAATTCTCTTTGGACGGAACCTACTCCCGCAAATTGGGAGAACACTTTTCCACCGGGGTTTCTCTTCGTTACATCTACTCCAACCTCACCGGTGGTTTGGATCAATACGGACAAAGTAAAGCGGGTAATGCCGTAGCCGGAGATTTGTCGTTCTATTACAACAAACCCACCACCATCCAAGAGAAAAAAGCCAATTGGATGTTGGGGTTGAACGTTTCCAACTTGGGTAACAAAATTTCTTACAGCGCATCCGGAGAACGGAATTTCCTTCCTTGCAACATGCGCCTAGGAGGCGGAATCGACATCAATTTCGATGAATACAACCGTTTGGTGGCTACCGTAGAACTTACCAAACTTTTGGTCCCCACCAATCCTGTGTACAAAAAAGATGTTAATGGCGCTTTGATCATTGACTCTGCTACCCAACGTCCGGTCATCGATCGCGGTGAAGATCCTTTCACCAAAGGTGTGATTGAAGGCGTATTCAGCTCATTCACCGACGCTCCCGGTTATTTGGATGATCAAGGACAATTTGTTAATGGATCTATTTTGAAAGAAGAATTGCGCGAAATCAATCAATCCATCGGATTGGAGTATTGGTACGCCAATCAGTTCGCCATTCGCGGTGGATTTTTCAACGAGCACCCCACCAAAGGAGCTCGCCAATACTTCACCTTCGGAGCGGGTTTGAAGTACAATGTTTTCAAAATTGATTTCGCTTACTTGGTTCCAACGAATCGTCAATTGGGTCGAAGCCCACTTCAGAACACCTTGAGATTCAGCTTATCCTTCGATATGTCGGCCTTCCAATCGCCGGATGCGTCGAAGAAAATCGAAAACCAATAAATCAAAATTTAAAGCCCACGGTTAAAACCGTGGGCTTTAAACCAATTGGTCTATTTGGGATTTTAAATTATTCCTTTTTCAGATCAAATAAATTGATAAATTCATTTTATTCCTGTTGGAACGTTTTCTTTTGATGGTGTGCTTTCTGCTTTTTAATGTATTCAAAAACTTTTTCAACGCCTGATTCGGAAATTGAATATGCGGCATAACCTGTTTGCCAGGCAAATTTATCCGAAATCAAATCATTCTGATTTATAAAATGAGAGCTGCTGCCTTTAATCTGTTTGATTACTTCTGCTATGGATTTTTGTGGATTCAACAAAAACAAACAATGAATATGGTCGGGCATCCCATTGATGATTCTAACAGGACAACCTTGTTCTCGCAATTGCTTCGCAATATATTGATATACCTGTTGTTCAAGGCTTTTATGAATCAATGGTTTTCTTTCTTTGGTTGCCCAAATGGCGTGTATCCATATTTTATTCAATGAATGTGGCATAATGAATAAAATTAATTTTCATTTATGATGTTTAAACCGTTAAAACGGTTGCGCGTAAATTCCAACATTCCCATATAGCCAACGGTTAAAACCGTAGGCTATAAATCGTAAACCAATTAGTCGATTTGGGTTTCTAAATTTAAACCGTTAAATCGGTTTTGCGTAATTTCCAACATTCCCATGGCTTTTTTGTTAGAATAAAAAGTAAACGGCTGCGGCAAGAGCGCTTCTTCTTCCGGGACATTCCAGCCTGGCAATTTTTCGGTAGTTGGAATAATCGATCAAATACTCTCCGTCCCAGCGAGCAATGCGTTTGTAATCGGAATAACGGATCACGTATTCCCCCTCAATTTTCGCCAAGCGTTTGTAATTCATGTCGCAAATGTATTCCCCATCAAATCGGTAAACCCGCTTGTAATTGTCGTAAAGCAAAACGTAATCCCCATCCATTTTCAACACCTTTCGGTAATTGGAATAGTCGGTCACCACGCATTGAGCATAAGAAATCAACGACCCCAATACGAATAATCCTAGAATAAATGCTTTTTTCATGATTCAAATGTAAATAAGAAAAAGAATTTTTCAATCCCAGCTTCATTTCCTACCTTTTTAAAAATTGATGGAAATCCATTTTTTTCATCGGCAGCATTTATTTTAGCAAAAAAATCGACATGAGCTATCCCTACCAAATTCATTCCTACGAGCAATACCAACAAGAATACCAACGAAGTGTAGAAAATCCTGAAGCTTTTTGGGAGCAGATTGCTGGGGAATTTATTTGGAGAAAGCCATTTGATATCGTGCTTGACTGGGATTTTAAGGAAGGTAAAACCGCTTGGTTTTTGGGCGGCCAACTGAACATCACCGAAAATGCCCTCGATCGGCACGTGGCCACCCAACCCGATGCCGTTGCACTCGTCTGGGAACCCAACGACCCTTCCAAAGAAACGATAAGCCTAACCTACCGCGAACTCCAACATCGGGTAATGCAATTAGGGCATGTACTTAAAAAGAAGGGAATTGGGAAAGGTGATCGCGTTTGCATTTCCATGGGCATGGTTCCCGAATTGGCGATCGCCGTGTTGGCTTGTGCACGAATTGGAGCCGTTCATTCGGTTATTTTTGGTGGATTCTCGGCCCAAAGCATTGCCGATCGAATTCAAGATGCCCAGGCCTCGGCCGTGATTACCTGCGACGGTGCTGCCCGAGGTGCCAAAGACATTCCCTTAAAAAGTGTGGTCGACGAAGCTTTGCTTCAATGCCCATCTGTTCATTCGGTTATCGTGCTCGCCCACACCCAAACCCCTTGCAGCATAATGGCTGGACGAGATTTCTGGTGGGCGAATGAAATTGCTGAAATAGAGAAAGCTGGAAGTCCGTTTTTACCCGCTGAGGTGATGGATTCTGAAGATCCCTTGTTCATTCTGTACACTTCCGGTTCAACCGGCAAACCCAAGGGAGTTGTTCATACTACGGCCGGCTACATGGTTTGGGCCGCCTACACCTTTGTGAATGTTTTCCAGTACCAGCCGGGGCAGATTCATTTCTGCACGGCCGATATCGGCTGGATTACGGGCCACAGCTACATCGTTTACGGTCCGTTGTTAGCAGGTGGAACTTCTTTGATGTTTGAAGGAATTCCCACCTACCCCGATGCCGGAAGATTCTGGGAAATCGTAGAAAAGCACCGGGTAAATATTCTTTACACGGCTCCAACGGCCATCCGCAGTTTAATGGGGTTTGGAACAGAGCCCATCGAGGGAAAAGATTTGTCTTCCTTACGCGTTCTCGGAAGTGTGGGTGAACCCATCAACGAAGAGGCATGGCATTGGTACGACGAACACATTGGAAAGAGAAATTCTCCGATCGTGGATACGTGGTGGCAAACGGAAACGGGAGGCATTTTGATCAGTAATTTGGCTGGTGTAACGCCCTCAAAACCGGCTTTCGCAACCTTGCCTTTGCCGGGAGTGCAACCGGTTTTGGTGGATGAACATGGCCATGAAATTGAAGGTAACGGGGTAAGTGGGAACTTGTGCATCCGTTTCCCTTGGCCGGGCATCATCCGAACAACCTACGGGGATCATGAACGCTGCAAAAGCACCTATTTTTCGGTATATCCCAACTTGTATTTTACGGGCGATGGATGCCTGCGTGACGAAAACGGGAATTACCGAATTACAGGAAGGGTGGACGATGTTTTAAACGTAAGCGGACACCGCATCGGCACGGCGGAGGTCGAAAATGCCATCAACGCCCACAAAGGGGTGGTAGAAAGTGCCGTGGTGGGTTTTCCGCACGATATCAAAGGCCAAGGAATTTATGCATTTGTTATTTTTCCGGGCTCGGAAATTGGGGTGGAGGAAAACCGAAAGGACATCTTATCGACCGTTACCAAAGTGATCGGCCCGATTGCGAAACCCGATAAAATCCAATTTGTTTCGGGCCTTCCCAAAACGCGTTCCGGGAAAATCATGCGACGAATTCTTCGGAAAATCGCTGAAGGGGAATTAGGGAACTTAGGCGATACCACCACCCTACTCGATCCGTCGGTGGTGGATGAAATAAAAGATGGTCGGATTTAATCCAACGTTGTTTTTTCTTCTTTTTCCAAAATTTCCCAACCCATCCAATTCAATTCCAACACCAAACCCATGGGTTTAGGGGTTTCTGGATTCGGAATTTGCCATCCGGCACAAAGCTGAAGATGGGGCGTAGCATTCCACATACCTCCCAAAACAGCAACCGAGGCATCATTACTTCCGCTTACCCAATCGCCCATAAGGTACCATCGATCGTTAATTTTCAATTCATAACCCATCATCATTCCAAGCCGATTTCCTTGACCAACGTACATGGGTGTAGTTTGATAGAGGCCCGCTACTACCCGACTGTGATGATGGTTGAAATGAAAAACTCCTAAAGCATAATTGAAGTAATTGATTTCTTTGTTCGAAATACGTCGACTTAAATTGTAACCAATTTGTGTCCCAAAATTGACATCAATATTTGACGATAAATGAAACTGTTTTTGGATAGTACCCATCAAAATAGGATAAAGTGCCCTTTTTTCGGGTCGGTCATTGTGTAAAATCCTCCACTCCGGTGCGAAGTAAAATCCTTTTCCAACCAAGTTAATTCCCACATCCCAGCCCTTATCTAATCCATACACAAAATGAGATTTCGATTCCATTTTGTTGGAGTAGAGGTTGAATTGATGTTGGTAAAACCCTTTGCCTTTCCGAGTGATATCACCCGATGGAATATTGAATAAATTCTGTTGAGCAACTGAAAAAATGGGTAACGAGAAAAGAAATAAAAAAAGAAGTTTTAAGGGTTTCATAAACGAAATTTGGCGCAAAATTACCTAGTTTAACGCACACCCGTTCTACTTTGTTCGCTTAGAAATGCTTAACAAAAGGTTAATGCTGATGGTGCTCATCTTTTCTTGAAAAATCAAAATGAAATATGGATTATTTTTGAGCATGAAATCGTTGTTTTTCCTCTTGTTTTTTGGATTGGGGATGGGAGTTGCTAAAGCGCAAACTGCCCCATCGGATTCGCTGATGATTCGCGAAGTGATTGGCAGTTTCTTCCAAGGAATGCACAAAAACGACACCAATTTGGTGAAGCAAAATTGTTGTTTTGCCCCCGATTTCAAACACATCACAGGAAAAATGCCTCGATTTCGACAGGAAAGTTTCCAAGGCTTTTTGGACTTCGTTGGCAATCCGAAATACCTTGGAAAAATCGATGAGCGAAACAGCATCGGAAGCATTCAAATTTCCGGCCCCATGGCGGTCGTTTGGTGTCCGTACGAATTTTACATGGACGGTAAATTTTCCCACAAAGGCGTGAACTCCATCACCTTAATCAAATCGGGTCGGGAAGGATGGAAAATTTGCGGATTGATCGACACTCGAGAAAAATAAGAACATGGTAGGAAAAATTGAGCATATTGGCATTGCCGTTAAGGATTTAGACGCAGCCAACGAAGTATATTCCAAGCTTTTAGGAGTTGAACCTTACAAATCGGAAGGCGTGGAGAGCGAAGGCGTCATGACGTCTTTTTTTCAGACTGGGGTGAATAAAATTGAATTGTTGGCAGCCACGAATTCCGACTCGGCCATTGCAAAATTCATCGATAAAAAAGGGGAAGGCATCCACCACATCGCTTTTCATGTGGATGATATTTACGCCGAAATGGATCGTTTGCGCAAAGAAGGATTTGTGTTGTTGAACGAAGAACCCAAGATGGGTGCCGACAATAAACTCATTTGTTTTGTACATCCCAAGGGCACCCACGGCGTTTTGGTAGAGCTTTGCCAAGAACGGAAATAAAAAGGGGCGTTTCCGGATGGAAACACCCCCTGGCAAAAACCAGCTCTATATCACCTTAGAACTTTCGAGATACGCACAACCGGAAACGCGTAATGGAACTGGGAAAATCCAAATACCGGAAAATGGTGTAAAACTCCCCATCGGTTTGGTATCTGAATCCCAAGCCGATGCTCGGCTCAATCATCCATTGCTCCTTTCGATCCATCCATTTGTACCCCAGTCGCAACTGCGTGACTTGTTCTACACGAACGGTAGTCGTATCGAAAAAATATCCGAGTTGCGGAAAAACGGTGTCGCGCAATCGGGTGTGCAACACATTGGAATACCGTTGGAATTGAATTCCCATGAACGGACCTGTTCGGTTTGTTCGGTTGTATAAATACTGCCTGTATTCGGCCCCAATCACCCTTTTCCTCCTCAATTCATCGGCTTGAATGTGGGCAATCGGCCCGATGTTGTACTCGTTGTACCACCCCCAACCGGCACTCCAAACCACGGTTTGTGCAGGAAAGATAGCTCGGTGCTCCCAACCTAATTCAAACATTTTATTGTTCTTGGGAATCATCCCTGCCACATCAGCCCTTAACCAAATTCCCTTGGATGAAGAAGGTCCGATGGAGGGCGATTGTGCCAATGACCACCCTGAAATAAGTACAAAAAGAAGAAGAAAATTGAATTTCATGGTTATGGAATAAGTAAGGTACACTTTTGATGGGCAGTTACGAAGAAATACATTCCGGGTGGAAGTTCCAAGTTGGAAATAGCGGAATCCATCAAAATTCCTTCTTTTACACTTCTTCCTTGGATATCGATGATTCTGAAGGAATCGCCCAACTTTGCTCCGGAAAGCAACACCGTTCCGTTTATCCATGTGGCGATCACGGGGGTAGATGCTAGCTCGGTGGGCGCAAAAGAGAAACGTCGTTTGCGAAGAGCGGGTAGCTGAGATCGACACAAGGCTAAACTATCTTCGAAGGCCGAGCGATGAAGAAGTCCAGAAATAAACTGCTCTTCCGCTCGGCAAACGCAACTCCAATACTCCGATTCGGCCAGCTGAGCAGATGAAGCTTGGGAGCGCATCTGCATCAACAATTGCTGAGCATAATCGTAATGTTCGGCCAAACGGTACACCTGGGCTTTTTCTAAATCGTAGGCTGAAGCTTCTTCCAATTCGGCGGCCATCACTTTTTCTTGTTTAAGATCATCCAAGATATTCACCAATTGATTGACGGTAGCATTGGGCAAGGTGCCAAATTGTGCCCGATTGTATTGCAAAAGCTGATCTTCAAACGCCATGGCCAACCAATTCATCGCCAATTTTTCGGCCAATTCAATGGCTACAGCATTATCGTTGGAATAAGAAATCGGACGGTCTTCCAACAGCTGAAGAAGATCGTGAAGGGATTTCAAATTGGAGATAGAATCAAAATGAATTGATGCGTCTAAAACCAAGGATAACAACAATTCCGAAAATTCTCCAGAGGTTCCATTGCTCACAACATGGGAGGTTGTTAATCTGCTCATTTGATCAACAAATCGTTCGATGTGGGCCTTTTGAGCAGAATTTCTACAAGAGTTGGAAGCCAAATTCAAGAAAGAACCCGAGGTAAAAGCTGGCACAAACTGCTGATTTCTTGCACTCCAATAAGCGAAGGCATGATTCGTAGAAGGATGTGGCGGATTCAATAATAAGCGAGTTGGGATGAAGTTCGAATCTACCCGAAGCATGGGAACCCCTTGATTCCATTGGAAGGAATGGCTATCGACCAAGGTGCCATCCATCAATTGATCCTGAATTCCGTTGAAATCATTCAATCCACCAATCAATTGAACCGATCTTGCATCGTCCAAACTTAGGGCCACCTTTCCTTGAAAGACATTGGCGGCTCCTTTGCCCATTTCAACCATTCCATCTTTTTGAATTATGCAAGTTCCCAATCCTGAGAAACGATTGCATGAAAAGACCGATTGCGTTGATTGGGCTTGAACTCCCACTTGCGATGCGTTTCCAGAGATGGAGTTGGATTGACACACCAACGATGCGGTATTTTGACCGAGGAAATCAATGGCCACCCGGTTGTTTTGGAATTGATTCCCGTCGAGCAGGGTGGCCATTTCGGCATCTCTTCCTTTGTAACCGATGAGGTTATTGGAAAAGGTATTTTGATAGCACCGGGTTCCTTTCCCAACCGCTTCCAGGCCAATGGCATTATTGAGGAATTGGCAACGTAACACTTTGGCCGATTGAATGGCCGTTTTTTGATGAATGATCAATCCCGATGCTCCGTTTTCAAAGACATTTCGATGAAGAATGGAGGCAGAAGTTGAGAAAATTTGAACGCCCCGATGGGTACCGGCACCGTTCCAAGCCGAAGTAAATCTCGAATCTTTAAGGATGCAGGGCGATTGAATCACCAAGCAGGAAGAATGGCCTAAAAGCACCGTCGCCTGATCAAATTGGGCAATTTTTAAATTAGATGGCAACTCCAAATGGGCTCCATCGGAAATTTCGAGGTGGACCCGTGCATCCATTTTCCAGGAACATCCGGCACCGGCACGAATGGCATTTCGAATTCCCGTATCGACCGAATAAACCATCTTCCCCGAGCCGATCAATTCAAAAGTAGCCGAATCTTCCAATCGAACCAGGGAATTGATCGATAAAAGTGCATGCGATCCATTCAATTCGATGCGGGCTCCAGGATGAAGAATGAGTGCCGAGCCAGGTTCGAAAATCAATTCGGAATAATCTTCTATTTTCAAGATCGAACCTGGTTTTAGTTCCATGATGGAACCCTCGGAAAGTTTAACTTTCGCATTGTTGGGGAAGGGGGTTCCATTTTGTTCTCCCAATTGAAGCGTTCCCCCCGACTCTACCAACCACGTATGCCCACAGCTGGAAAATTCTGTTTTGATGTTACGAAACACTGTGGGCCCTCCGAATTGCATTCCATAATTCACTTTTTGAAACCCATTAATCCAAAAAGTACCACCGTTTTGGATCACTACGTCGTGAGCAATTCGAGTATCCGCTGCCAAGTTGAACTGTGCACCTTGTGCATTGGGCAAAAGCAGCGGAACAGAATCCAAATGTTCTTGCAATAAGGCATACAAGGGCGTGGATGTGCGGGAATTTACCGTTACATGCCTTTCGTTGGTGTCCGACAAATGAACTACATGTTGGAAAACCGCATTTGGACGTCCGACCAAGGACGCTGTTGGGTTGGCAGAATAATCGAAGAGCGCACTTTGAGCGGGAATAAAGCTGTGGGTTTCGTATTCTTCTCGATCAAATTGAACATGGGTTCCAAAAGCTTCATTCAATCCATCTAACAAATCTTTTCCTGTTTCCGCTTTTCCTCCTGGGGTAAATTCATAGTATTGAGCATCGCTTCGAAATGCCCATTGGGCAAAATGAGGTGGCGCTAAACGATTGATTTTTGCATACATCACCTGCTGGTTAGGCTGGGTGGTGTCGTTCACCCAAAGATCTGTTTTCAGTTGATTTTTGTGATCGAAATCGAAGTGCTTTTCATTGGGATACAGCGGAATCAAATGTCCGTTGGTGGCCCCATTCGTGATGGCCACATTTTTGGTTTTTTGAGGGAACCCTGTTTGAAATTGTTTCTGATGCCACTTTTGGCGAACTTGAACGGCGCTGCCCAACGTATCGATGTGGTTCACCAACATCTGCATGGCAGCGGGCACCATCACGTTTTCATTGAATTTCTTTTCGGAAGAATAACTCCCGAAGCCCAAATAACGCAGGAGCCCTTGGTAATTGATGGGGATATTGGCTCCCAAATGCGGGCTATCGAAACTTACCCATGTGCCCACACAGTGTCGAATGCCCGCATCCTCCAGTTTTTTCAAGGCATATCGACTGGTGAGTCCACCCATGCTGGCGCCAATCAACAAGATGTCAGCTGATTTAGAAGGCAGGCTACTTAAATAACCCAAACAAGAAGCCAACGCTTGGGCATTCGCCTCAATTTCCTCGGCCCCGTTTTTGAAATCCACAATGATCAAATCAAAACCCAAGGCTAAAATTGAATCTGCCAAATGTTTGAAACCTACAAGTTGAAGGTAATTATTTCCAGTATCTAGATAATTGATTGATTGAATAAATCCGCTTCTCAAATTTGCACCGATGGTGCCGTAACGCATCGGTTCCAGATTGGGGTTGGGATCGTATCCTTCCACAAAAACCACGGGTTTTCGAATCACCGAATCTTCGGTTGGAGAGAAATGGTACATGCGGGCCTCACCTGATCGGGAATGCACCCGAGAGGCATGAAAGCCTTGCACGGTGCTCCACGGTATGGTGTTGGTGGGAAGGAATTGGTTCATTCGTTGGAGGGTTGCGAAATCCATCCCGAAGGCCAATTTTCGAACCACCACTTGCGCAGAATCTCCCCAACGAAAGAGCAGATATCCGGGATGATTCATTTGCCGCAAATCTGAACCCAAAATACGGTTGGGTACCACTGGTATCCAACCCCTCCCGTCGAAGAAATTGATTTCCATGTTTTCTACACGCCCGTTCCCTCGATGGTAAATGCTGGAATCGGGAAGAACCCATTGAATAAGGGGAGAATACCGATTCGCAACAGAATCATACGGAGGTTGAAATGCGGTAATTCCAGCAAATTGCGCATGGAAGGGGAGGTAAATCGAGGTATCTGCCCATGACTGGGGAGTCCAACGTCCTTGGCTATCCAAAAACAATCTGCCGTCGATGGCGGCCGAAGTATCGATGTGGTTCATTTCCACGTCGACCAAGGATAAAAAGCTGATTCCTTGATAGGCCAATGCATTTTCTTTCTTTTCTTTCCAAGCTAATCCAGGAATCAGGTTAGCCTGGGCAGAGGGTGCAATTTGCCGAATGGCATGAGCCCCATCGTACCAGTGGTTGGTGGTAAATACCTTGGAGGTGTCGTTCCCTTTTTGAATCAAGTAAGGGAAAATGTGTTGATTGATGAGAAATCCGGAAGGTGCTCGAGGGGCGAGCAATTCAAATTCCGGATTTCTTCCTTGCAGGATGTGGGGATGAAACTGGGCCGTAGCGGTCCACCCCCCCAGGACTGATGCCAGTCCCAGAAGCCAATTCTTTTTCATGGTTGATGTTTTTGGTTTTAAAAGTTTAAGAAGAGGGTGTCGGGTGTTTTGTACTTTAGATTGATGGTTAAGGTATCTTTTTGAATAACGCCCGTTATGAAGTTGGTTTTTTTGAGGTAGATTTCCTTGGGGCGCAATTGATGACCAACAATGCTGTCGAAAACATAGGTTCGGTTGATGTCCAACCTGTATTTGGCTATTCGATACATGCTCTCAAATTCCACTTCCACCAGGTCCCAGTTATTGGTCGTTCGTTTTAATTCGATATGGGTTGTCCCGGCAGGATAATACATTCTTTCAATAACCACCGTTCCACTTTCCATTTTTTTACCATACCAATAAGAAATCTGATTATCGTACGCATAATTGGGAAGTTTCAAGTGTTCTAATCTAAATCCATTGTAGTAATATGGCTTTGGCAATTGATTGGGAAAAATCTGCTTGTAAAAGTGACCATATTGATCAGAATGAACTGTATCTACCCCAATAGGAGACTGTCCACCCCATTGAATAATGAACACTGCATTTGCCACGGGGTCGCGGTTTCCATAAATGTAAGCTTTACCTACAATGGTAACGGGTCCGAGGGGCGGCTCTTGTTTGTTGCAGCCGGTTTGGAGACCGAACAAGCCGCCCCACAACATCCATAATCCTATTCTTTTCATGGTTCGTTTTCTTTAAGGTTCAATTCCTCGTTGAATGAGGTATTTTTGAAATTCTGCCTTCAGCACATACCAAGGTTTATCGTTGTAATAAATACCGCCGTACAACAAGATGGGAGGCGTGCTCATGTTCCATTTGATGTAACCGGTGTTGAAATTCACTTCGTGGGTTGGACCTCCGAACTGTTGATCTTCCCATTGTTTCATGCTGAGGGGTTTGAATTCGCTCATGGTTGTCGTTTTAAGGTGATGTCCGAAAATTGAAAAAGAAAAACTGATTTTGAAACGGCGATTTTAGCAGTCAATAAAAATGGACACTGCTAAAATCAAGTACTCTACTCCATTTTTCTTGGTTTATTCGCCAAGCACCTCATTTTTTCGAACATGTATTTCTCATAAATTTTTCGTCGGGTGGTGTGAATTTTTTCTCGAACGACCTGGCTTGGGTTGGGCGGAGGGCTGAAATACGATTCAGCCCTTTGCTCTTTGGCCCAAACCTCCTGTTGTTGTTGATTCTTTTTCATGGTTGTTTTTTTTCAGGAGGAATTTTTCCGTTCGAGGTGATGATAGGTTTTTGCATTTCAAAATTGCAACGGTTGCCCGAAACAAAAAACGGCGTTTATCAAGAAAAAAACGTTACAACCTCGGCTAAAAACAAGTAATCAACGCTTTCTACTTCCATTGAATAAGCGGTTTCCGCCGTCTTTCGGAGCATCCCTCATTGGCAATCAGCTAAATTCAAGAATTTTTTATACAAAAATGCCCGACCTTGGGAGGGCCGGGCAAAAGCAAAACGGGTAGATTTAATTTTTCTTTTAGGGAGTGGGTTCAGAAATCCGGCGGCGACGAGGCAACCAACCGGATTTCCAAAGAGCCACAATCATGAGGGAGGTAATCACGAGAAATTATTTAGTAATTCCGCGGATCAAAGAAAGCGCACCGGATTTGAAAATGGGCTCACCGTTGCTGGCGGTTGCGCGCACCTTGACAACATAGCTGCCTTCAGGGGCGTCTCCACCGTTAAACGTGCCGTCCCAACCTTCGTTGATGTTGTTGGTACGGAAAACCAATTCTCCCCAGCGGTTGTACACCTCCAATTCCATTTCGGTCATGTGCGTTCCCACCACTTTGAATACGTCGTTCACGTAGTCGCCGTTCGGAGAGAAAGCGGTAGGGATAAAGATGGTCGGTTTCAAAGCGCTCTTCACGTTGTTCGACGTGCTGAACATTTCGTTACCGTTCATTTCGATTGAGCGAATGCGGTATTCATACGCATTCAAGTTTAAGTTCGATGGATCTTCGTTGTACGAAGTTCCGCGTGTTGCAGCAATGCTGTCGAACTTTTGGGTTGTTGGGTTCCAACGTTCAACCACGTAGGTTTTCACGCCGTTCTTCCAAGTTTGAGTAGCAGTCCAGTTCAAAGAAACCTGGAAGTCGTTGATTTCCATTTTCAAATGGATGGAATTCGCTTCGTTGCTGGTTTTGCTGATGTTTCCGCAGTTGTCAACCACACGAACTTGGTAGCTGTAAGAGCGAACACTAGCATCAGCAGTTTGATCTACGAAAGTAGAATCGGTAGC